>CAKZYM010000188.1 GCA_937884685.1 uncultured Calothrix sp. | reverse complement strand
AACGGATGATGAAAATATTAATAATTTGATAAAAAATATTTTTGATATTGCATATGGTTTATCAGACATAATGCTCATACATAGTGGATTTAATATTTATAGTAAAAGAAAATCAAAAGGAATTATTCCAGAAAAAAATAATTATGGTTTTGAAATCAATTAAGTTGAAATTGTTAATGCTTTGGTTGAATATATCGCTGATAAGTATGGAAAAATAGTATTGTTTTTTGATGGCTTAGAGGATGTTTTAAAAGTATTCGGCGGTTAAAACCGCTACTACACAAGCGAAGTCCCTGAGCCGCACGCGACCCGGGAACGGATTCGCTAGTTTGGGGGACGGAAACCGACACCCCCAACTAGTCTCACCACCTCTGTGGACTAAGCAATTTACAACCCGCGCAGGCGGGTTTTGCCTCTGTAGCCGCGACTTACAGTCGCCAGTTAAGGTATTAAAAAGGCATAAAATTCGACTTTTAAAACATCCTCTTAAATAGACTACTGCACCCCTGACTGTAGACAGTGCAAAAAAATTGCGATCGCAATTTCTCAAGTGCTTAACCGAAGCTATAGACTTATCCTTCATATTTTCGTTATTTATACGGGTACGTCTACGATAAAAGTCTTGATAAAATGCGAGAAATAAGCCCTTAGCAGCTTTGTTTTTTGCTTCGGAAATTTAGGATTAATCTGCCATCTACGAAAATATCGTAAATTATCCAATTTTTAAGTAGATTGGAAATTTTTTGTTTTTATTCAATTTCAATAATCAAAAACTAGTTATTTAATAATACAAATAATTATGATTAAAACAACTTGCTTAATCAATAATTTTAACTATGGTGATTTTATCATAGAAGCTGTAGAAAGTGCTTTAGAACAGACTGTAGAGTTCGATGAGATAATTATAGTTGATGATTGTTCTACAGATGATTCTGTTCAGAAGTTGCAGGAAGCCTATGCTCAAAATCCTAAAGTACAGCTAATTATCAAAGATAAAAATAAAGGTCAACTGTCTAGTTTTAATCTAGGTTATTCAGCTTCGAGTGGCGACATAATTTGTTTCCTTGATTCAGATGATAGATACCATAAAAAATATCTTGAAAGCATTCTCAAAGTTTATAATTTGTATCAAGAATGTGATTTTTTGTTTTGCGGATATCAAAAGTTTAAAGATTCGGATTTATCGGGGCTGGATAAAGTAAATCAGCAGCTAGAAAGCCAAATTGATATTTTACAACATGCTAGAAATAGAGGCTGTTCTGCAGTTTTCACCCTTCATACAAAACGGTATATAGGCGCTCCTACTTCTACTTTATCAATGCGACGTAAAACTGCGGATAAAATATTACCTTTTCCTTATGTAGAGGATTGGAGAATTAGAGCCGATGACTGCTTGGTTTACGGAGCTTCTTTAGTAGGAGCAATCAAATTTACGCTATCGCTAAAATTGGTTCAATATAGAATACATACAAGAAACAATTTTGCTAACAAAACTCAAGAAAATGCGAAAGAGCGCAAAGAAATATTAGCTCATTATCAAAGAAGGTTAGCTTTGAATCGCCTATTTAATTTATTTTCTCAGCAGATGAACTATATTGACAAAAGTGAACTAACATCTCTTATTCCTTTTGAGTTTAAAACTATACCTCAGCCAGATTCAAAAGACTTTCGAGGATATCTAAGTTTGCTCTGGAATTCTAATCTAGAATTACATCATAAAATTAAAAGTTCGTTGATTATAACAAAGTATATGCTGGCGACTCGTAAATAGTAAATTGGTTTTAAGAATAAATACTATTTTTTATTTCCTGTTTCCTATTTTCTACTTCCTAAAATTAATAAATAGCTATTGCTGTTGTCAATTTAATAAAAAACCTGAGTATAATGCTTATCAAAATTATGCTCAAAAACAGCATTAACAATCGCATTTACAATTTTTTCACCACCACTACATGAAGGTTCAATTGGATTTGCATAATCACTAGCTTCATTACAGGTTAATCTTAAATCGATTAGCGGAATACCGAATTGAAAAGCTTGTCGAATAATTACATCATTGAAAATAGTTAAAGCAGAAACCCCAATCCTTTGATAAGTTGATTCAGGATAATTTGGATTATAAATAGTGCAAATAGCTGTAGGTATACCAAGGCTTAAAATACTTCGTAGCAACTTCTGATATTTTTCTTCAAAATCTTCTCGTAAATTAGCCAACTTAATAAAAACTTCAGCAGAAGAAGCCACTTTCTCATTTAAAATCCCGATACAGCTAAGCGCATCATTTCCTCCAACACTCAACACCAAATGAGTAGCATTTTCGGGTAATTTTTCCAGTTGAGCATAAACGTCATCAACTTTATTCCCATCAACAGCATTTAAACTAGCATTCCAATTTTCAGGAAGTTTTACTTTTAACTGCGAAATTACATCCGGATTTTCGCCAACATAAGCAGCATTATCAAAAATAGAATCACCGAGTAAGACTATGTGGGACATTTTTTTAGGTCAAAGGTCAAAATTTAAAGGTTAAAGGTGAGTACCTCTAATTCATAACTCCTAACTCCTAACTCCTAACTCATAATTCCTAACTCCTAACTTTTACCATGCCCCATGCCCCATGCCCAATCCCCAATTCGTAATTACCGATTACCAAATTTCACTTCAAACGCAAAGAGTAAGATAGAATTGTTAAGGGATGTTTACAGAATTGCCATTTGTATCCGAATTCTGTTAATACAGCCTTTACACAATAGTTAAGATATATAAACTCGCAGTTAACCGGACGCAATTATGACGCTCCCAATCCGTAACGTCGCTATTATCGCTCACGTAGACCACGGCAAAACAACCCTCGTTGATTCCCTGCTCAAACAATCTGGCATTTTCCGTGAAGGGGAAGACGTTCCGGATTGCGTCATGGATTCCAACGATTTGGAAAGAGAACGTGGTATCACAATTCTTTCCAAAAATACCGCCGTTCGCTACAAAGACACTTTAATCAATATTGTTGATACTCCCGGACACGCTGACTTCGGTGGAGAAGTTGAACGGGTATTGGGTATGGTGGACGGTTGTGTCTTAATCGTAGACGCAAACGAAGGTCCCATGCCACAAACTCGCTTTGTGCTGAAGAAAGCTTTGGAAAAAGGATTGCGTCCGATTGTTGTAGTCAACAAAATCGACCGTCCCCGAGCAGACCCCCACACAGCAGTTGATAAAGTCTTGGATTTGTTCCTAGAGTTGGGAGCAGATGATGACCAGTGCGATTTCCCTTATTTGTTCGCTTCCGGTTTAGCAGGTTTTGCTAAAAACGAACTGGAAGATGAAGATAAAGATATGCAGCCTTTATTTGAGGCAATTTTACGTCACGTTCCACCCCCAGTTGGCGACCCCGAAAAGCCTTTACAGTTACAGGTGACAACTCTGGATTATTCCGAGTATTTGGGCAGAATTGTCATTGGTAGAATTCACAACGGTACCATCAACGCCGGTCAGCAAGCTGCTTTGGTTAAAGAAGACGGTAAAATCGTTAAAGCCAAAATTAGTAAATTAATGGGTTTTGAAGGTTTAAGTCGGGTGGAACTGGAACAATCATCTGCCGGTAATCTGGTAGCGGTGGCAGGTTTTACCGATGCGAATATCGGGGAAACTATCACCTGTCCCAACGAACCCCAAGCATTACCACTTATTAAAGTGGACGAACCTACTTTACAAATGACCTTCTCCGTGAATGATTCACCATTCTGCGGAAAAGAAGGAGATTTTGTAACTTCCCGTCAAATCAGAGATAGATTGATGCGTGAGTTGCAAACAAACGTAGCTTTACGAGTTGAAGAAACCGATTCTCCCGATAAATTCGGAGTATCCGGACGTGGTGAACTTCACCTGGGTATTTTAATTGAAACCATGCGTCGCGAAGGCTATGAGTTTCAGGTATCCCAGCCACAGGTAATTTACCGTGAAGTTAACGGTCAACCTTGCGAACCATACGAGCTTTTAGCTTTAGACGTTGCTGAAGAAGCAGTCGGTGGCTGTATCGAACGACTCGGACAGCGCAAAGGTGAAATGCAGGATATGCAAATGAGTGGTAGCGGACGCTCTCAATTAGAATTTGTGATTCCCGCTCGTGGTCTGATTGGTTTCCGTGGTGAATTTATGCGTATCACTCGCGGTGATGGAATTATGAACCACAGTTTCTTGGATTACCGTCCGATTCTTGGCGATATTTCTGCTCGTCGTAACGGTGTATTAATATCTTTTGAGGAAGGTGTTGCTACTTTCTACGCTTTAAAGAACGCTGAAGATAGAGGTTCTTTCTTTATTATTCCCGGTACCAAAGTTTATAAAGGTATGATTGTCGGAGAAAACAATCGTCCTCAAGATTTGGAATTGAACCTTTGTAAAACCAAGCAGTTGACAAACCATCGTGCTGCTAGTGGTGATGAATTAGTTCAATTACAAGCACCAGTAGAAATGAGTTTGGAAAGAGCTTTAGAATATATTGGTCCAGATGAATTGGTGGAAATTACCCCAGAGTCAATTCGCTTAAGGAAGATGTCGAAGAAATTTGCCAGACGGTAATTTAGTTAGGAGTTAGGAGTTAGGAGTTAGGAGTTATGAATTAAAATCTAACTCCTTACCTTGATTTTTAATTTGTTTTTGTTATTAGACGGGTTAATTAAATAGCCCGTTTTTGATTTTTTATGGGTTAATTTTCTAGCGCTTTTAATTTTCCGGTGGAAGAAAGCGAAAAGTTTATGGTGAAGGTTTCCTTCCACAATCTTTTTAAGACAACCCATTGATTTCAAATTTATCCTTGAGAGTTAATGAATCAAACTTGTATTCTGAAGTATTTTCCGGAGTTTCCATCAATAATTCAAATAATAAACCTGGTTATTTTTGAAATAGCTCGTAAAATATCGAATCTCGTCGGATAAAGAAATTTTATTGATTTTTAATGATTGATAGTAGTTTCTAGCAAAAGTTAAAAAACAGCAATCACCATAGGACTGCTTTCAATATCTATTGCTTGAAGCGATATTTTTAGCTATCCGACTGCTATACTTAAGCGTGATTCCAAAGCGCTATTGATAGTGATACAAAATTCGCATTACCGCCATTACCGCGACTCTGGAATGAATTATTATAGTTTCATCGCCTTACAACTATTTCTGCTTGAGTCAAGATTGAGCAGATAGTTGAAATTGGGCAATTTAATGTGAGACAATGAATATTTGTGTTATTATTTGCTAGCTTAAATTGTTTGTCTAATCATGGCTAAAAGTAAAGGTGTTCGTATAATAGTGACACTCGAATGTACGGAGTGTCGCACTAATCCTAATAAGCGTTCGCCAGGAGTTTCTCGCTATACGAGTACTAAGAATCGTCGCAATACAACTAACCGCTTGGAACTCAAAAAGTTCTGCACTCACTGCAACACGCATACCGTTCATAAGGAAATTAAGTAAAAATGGCTTATTATCGTCGTCGTCTTTCTCCCATAAAACCTGGAGAACCAATAGATTATAAAGACGTTGATTTATTGCGTAAATTTATTACCGAACGCGGTAAAATATTACCACGTCGGATAACTGGTTTAACTTCTCAGCAACAACGAGCTTTAACTGCATCAATTAAACGTGCCAGAATTTTAGCTTTATTACCTTTTGTGAATGCTGAAGCTTAAATCAAGTACTTCAAGGAAAAGTTATTAGGGAGGCCCTATACCAGCGTCACAGCGGTGGGTTGCCTCCCAAACCAGTGTTATATCTAAGTTTACAGCTTACATATAAAGTCACCATAGCACTGTGAAAAGCAGCGAATATTTGAATTTTTTGTATTTAAGATAATTTGGTTTTGGGATTTTTAATGTTAAATAATCCAAAATCTGATAATTGAAAACTTGAATGAATTATAAGGCTTGTGGAAAAGGGGACGCTGGTAGAATTTAGAAATCAAGGCGATCGCCGTTTGGGTGTGGTAGAACGTCCGGACGGAAAAAGTCGTTGGATTGTTTTGGATGAACGAGGACAATCCACTAGTCTTGCACCGAGACAATTTACTTATAAAGTTGTTGGACAAACCTATAATTCATCAGAAATACCAGATTTTCTGCAACAGGTAGAATCGTATTTAGACCCTTCAAGCTTAGAGGTAGCTTGGGAATTATTGGTAGAAGATGGTGCATCAGCCACTCCGAAAGAAATGGCTAATTTGCTGTTTTCTCAAGCAGAACCATCCCAAGTTTATGCGGCTCACTGCTTGTTGTCAGACGATAAAATTTATTTTAAGCAAAAAGGCGATGGTTACGAGCCACGAAGCGCTTCAGCAGTGGCAGAACGCAAGCATCAGTTAGAAGTAGAAGCACTCAAAGCTAGAGGACAGAAAGAATTTTTACAAAGGGTACAGCAAGCACTTGCTGGTGAAGCTGTAGAATGGCAAAAGCACGACAGACATAGGCTTGAAGCATTAGAAAAATATGGAGCATTACTAGCAGATGTAACGCGGGGTGGAGTGAAATACGATTCTTTGGCTCAAGCTTATCCCCCACCCGCACAAGTTTTAGAAACGATGACGATGCTCGAACGCACTGCAACTCCTCAAGGAGCGTTCGGTTTGCTCGTTGATTTGGGTTGGTGGAGTGCAAATGAAAACCTGTTTCTACGTCGTTCTTCGATTCCGGTTCAATTTCCTAATAAGGTATTAGATGTGGCCCATGAACGCTTGAAATCTCCTCCTCCAGACCCAGATCAAAACCGTTTGGATCTAACTCACCTGAAAGTCTATACGGTTGATGATGAAACTACGACTGAAATTGATGATGGCTTAAGTTGGGAAATGCTTCCCAATAATAGGGAAAGATTATGGGTACATATTGCAGACCCTACTAGATGGCTTGTACCCGAAGACGAATTAGATTTGGACGCAAGAAAGCGCGGTAGTACAGTTTACTTACCAACGGGAATGATTCCTATGTTCCCGGAAATATTGGCTACTGGACCGATGAGTTTGGTACAAGGAGAAATTTGTTGTGCCTTGAGCTTTGGAATCATCTTAGATGAAACTGGTGGAGTCGAAGACTATAGCATTCATGCAAGTTTAATCAAACCTACTTATCGTCTTACTTATGAAGATGTAGACGATATTTTAGAATCTGGAGTACGAGAAGAACCCGAAATTGCAGCCCTAGGAAAATGGGCGAAAAAGCGCAAGTCTTGGCGCTTCCAGCAAGGAGCCATCAGCATAAATATGCCCGAGGCTACGATTAAGGTAAAAGATGACGAAGTTAATATCGATTTGTTAGATGATTCTCGTTCGCGAGAACTAGTAGCTGAAATGATGATTCTAGCTGGTGAAGTCGCTGCTCTTTACGGAAAAACTCACAACATTCCTTTACCATTTCGCGGTCAACCACAGCCAGAATTACCACCAGAAGAAGAATTATTATTGTTACCAGCAGGTTTTGTTCGTTCTTGTGCCATGCGTCGCTGCATGCCGAAAAGTGAAATGAGCATTAGCCCCTTGCGTCATGCAGGCTTGGGTTTAGAAACTTATACACAAGCAACCTCTCCAATTCGTCGCTATAGTGATTTACTTACTCACTTTCAAATTAAAGCTCATCTGCGAGGCGATGTTTTACCCTTTTCCGCAGAAGAACTCAAAGAAGTAATGATGACAGTTACCAGCATTACTCAAGAAGTAGTAATGGTGGAACGACAAACTAATAGATATTGGGCTTTAGAATATTTACGTCGTCATTTAGATAAAGCTTGGGATACAACAGTTTTGATGTGGTTGAGAGAAGATAGTAACTTAGCACTAATTCTGTTAGAAGATTTAGGTTTGCAGCTACCTATGTTCTTCAAACGAGCCGTAGATTTAGGTGAGGAAATTTTAGTTAAAGTTATTCATGCAGATCCTCAAAAAGATGTCATTCAATTCCAAGAAATAGTTTATCAAGAAGCATAATTTATGATGGGGAATTGGGGATTGGGTATAGGGAATTAAATTTAATGCAGGGTGTGTGACGGCTACGATAAATTATAGATTATCTACAGCAGTTTAATATTGCCTTCACGCACCAAAGTTAACTAATTGATTGCCACTAACAACTAATAAATGAAAACCATTTTTCACATCACTCCCCGTCAAGATTGGGAAAAAGCGACTTCGGAAGGAACCTACAGTGCTGATTCTTTGGAAACTGAAGGTTTTATTCACTGTTCTACATCAACACAATTAGTGAGAACAGCAAACAAATTTTTCAAAAATCAAACAGATTTACTACTTATTTTCATTGATTCCGATAAAGTTAAACCAGAAATTCGTTACGATGTTGTGGCAGAAAATGAGACATTTCCTCATATTTATGGTGCTTTAAATAAGAATGCAGTATTTAAAGTCATTCATTTTGAAGCTGATAAAAATGGTTTATTTAAACTTCCAACAGAAGTTCAGCTAGAATGATTCGACTGATTTAATATACCTAATAGATGCAGAATTTTCTCTTTATTATTCATTTCTCCAACAATCCTTTTTGTTGGTTTTGGTAAAACTCTAACCAAGGTAGGAGTTGCACTAACTTGATGTATTTCTGCTTGTTCGGGATGAGTCAATACATCAATAACTCTGAGAGTGTAAGGATTTCCCAAATATCTTTCTAGCAATTCGTGGAGACTCTTGAGGATATTCTCCGTATTTGGAGTATGTCCCGCAACAAATAAACGCAGAATATAAGGCTGCTTTGGAGATTGCATTTGTCGTGCAGAAAATAGGGATTGAGAATCAATACTTGCTTCTTCAGATACTTCTAAACGCACAATCAAATCATGATTTTCCCACAACTGTTCAAAACTCGAACGGTAAGTTGCTAATACTATGCTATCGCACAATCCATCATGCCAAGGAGTTTTTTGCCAAGTCAAATTACCAGTATTGAAAACAGCATTTAGCAAAGCTTGGTAACGTATTACCGCAGGATAAGCTTCTGCAAAAGTTCTAACTTTTTCGGTGCGTGGATCTAGCCAGTGGTCAATAGTCGCTGTATATACTGGAACCAAGAAATGAGGAGGTTCTGGTAAGTCTAAAATTTCCTGTAAAGCACTGCATAAATGTGAATGCCATCGACCTTTTTTACTGGGGTCAATACAGTAAATTAAATCTCCCCCTGGTGTAAATAATGCAATACCTTTAAATAATTTTGGTAAAGGTGATTTATTTGAATTCAATGGCTTATAGTATTTTAGATATTGTGAATTCATTGGTTGCCAGTTTTTAGCTGAGAACAACTAACATACAAGCTCTGCCTCTAAATACTTGATAAGAGACAGAGCTAGTAAAATACTAGTTACCAAAATTGTAATGGGAAAACGAAATTAACAATCGCGATACACTATTCCCTAATTTCCCGTTCCCTATTACTTAAACTTATACACGACCCCGCAGCATCTGCGCCATCTCGTTAGGAGTTGGTGACATTTCGAGTGCGGTTTCTTCTGTAATCTTACCTTCTTGATAAAGGTTGAACAAAGACTGATTCATGGTAATCATGCCGTCGAAACTAGCCTGTTTCATTAATTCAGTCATTTCGTCGTATTTTGAATCTTTAATCCAATCTTTGATTGCTTCGGTATTTATTAGAATATCGTGGAAAGCTGCACGTTTTCCATCTGTCGTGCGACACAGACCTTGAGAAATAACTGCGACTAAAGACTCAGATATTGCTACTCGCATCGGGTCTTGTTCTTCACCAGGGAAAAGGTTAAGAATACGTTCGATGGTTTTGACCGCGCTGTTGGTGTGGAGGGTTCCCATTACCAAGTGACCTGTTTGAGCCGCTTTCATTGCGGTATTCACTGTTTCTTTGTCCCGCATTTCCCCTACCAGAATCAAATCTGGATCTTCCCGCAAAGCCGCTTTCAAAGCATTATCAAATTTGCGGGTATGCATACCCACTTCCCGCTGTTTAACCAGAGATTTTCGACTTTGATGAACAAATTCAACCGGGTCTTCAATAGTAATAATATGCTTGGACATCTCACGATTGATATAGTCAATCATCGCTGCCATTGTGGTTGATTTACCCGAACCGGTGGGACCTGTAACTAGAATCAGACCTTTATGGTAATGACAAATTTCTCTAAAAATCGGAGGTAAACTTAACTGCTCCATCGATAGAATTTTGACTGGAATCAATCGCAATACCATCGCGTAACCTCTAAGAGAATCAAAGATATTGATTCGGACGCGAGCAAAATCGAACTGAGTCGCTCCATCAAAGTCCAAAGTCTCCTGGAAACGCTTTATTTCTTCTTCTGTAAGAGTTTCATGCAACCAACTCATGAAAGTTTCTTTATCCGTCTCTGGATAATCAGTTGCGTTTATCTCTCCTCGGTTACGGAAGCGGGGTATTTCACCTACTCCAAGGTGAATATCGGAAAAAC
>CAKZYM010000187.1 GCA_937884685.1 uncultured Calothrix sp. | reverse complement strand
ACAATCCTCTAAAACCTCTTTCCTCTGCGTCCTCTGCGTCCTCTGCGGTTTTTTTATAAACCCTGAAGACCCCGCAAAATTAATGTGGTGGAGTACTAGTAGGGAAACCTAGCACTGCGATGTCTCTACACACCATCAGAATAAATGAACAGCAATAGTAGTAACTCATCGATTGACCGAAAATAATGGGATACAAGCCCCGTTCTTTTAGGACGGCTTTATTGTAGAATTGGAATTAGTCGCCATAGGGCATTGGGAGACTTTAAACGGACATGGAGGGATGATAAGACTAATTTAATTAGCGTATCCCAACGAAGTGTCAAGGAATCCTCGTTTTAAAAAAGCGAGGAGGTATGTCAACTCGTAAAAATAGAAAATTGAAAACCCGGTTTTTCACAAACCGGGATTCAATCAATGACTAAAATGACTATCTACAGAAACCACAAAGCAATTACCCGTCATAGCTACTAGCTGAAGGCAAATTCTTCGACTTTGCTTTCCTCAGCAAACTGATGTCTGGCTGATTTTTCCGGTACGGGGGCTCCATTAGCAATCGCTTCCGCTTCGATTTTATCCACTATTTTCCAAGCGTCAGCAGCTTCTAAAGAGTAAACACCGTAGGTACCGCAAATTGAACGAGCATTGGATATTGCTTTTTGCAATTCGGCTTTGAGGAATATGAGTTTTTGCTTGGCTACGAAATCACCTTTGTTAATGATATCGGTGACAGAAATAATGCCAACTAAATCATCTTTAATAACAGGGGCACGCCAAATATCGGTTTGAGCAAACAGTCTTGCGACATTTTCTAAACTTAATTCGGGGTCTAGAACGATGCAAGGCTTGCTCATGATTTCCGAAACACAAACAGTCTGAGGGTCGCGAGCCAGAGCAATTACCTTAATAGCAATATCGCTTTGAGTCACAATACCGTATGCATCTTCTTTCGTTACAGGTTCAACAATTAACGCGCGTAATTGGGTGAGTCTTAATAATCTTACTGCTTCTGCTACAGTAGCGGAACCATTGATAGTTGCTACATTTAAGCTCATGACATCTTGTACTTTCATCATGATTTCTCTCCAATATTTTTTACGAAAGCTTGCAAGGAAATTAACGAGCTTTATTGCTGCTCCGGCTTTCCAATGAAGGATTCTATTTATTGTTTTAATTTGGGATACTCCAAGCTGTAACAATAATGAGTATCTTTAATTATTTTTCAACAATATATAGATTTTGCAGACCTTTATAAAAGACATTAATCATTACTTGTACAACAAGAATTAATCAGACTTTTGGAGAGGATTTACGCTTTTTCCTAGATATTTTGTAGTTTTAAGAGACTTTTTAGTCTCTAGCAGATTCAAGCATAAAGTCTGAATATTGAATTGTCTTTATAAAAGGTATTATTTTTTTTGATTAGCTAAGCCGGTGTCTGAACAACAATTTAGCTTACATACATATTATCTTTCCCTTGAGTTTAAGCAAAGAACAATTCATAAAACTTCGTAGTTAATATCTGTTTACTTAAAGGTAAATAAACATGAATAATTTTGGTTATTATCATCTTTTTAGCTTATTAAACATAGCTAATTTAATCAATAATAGAATAAAGAGAATATTAAATATTAGATATGAAATTGGATGCATGATTATACAAAGTTTATTTATTGCAAATTATTGATAATAAAGTAGTCAGGAGTAATGAGCAATGAGTAATGAGTAAACACAAATTATTTACTATTACCAATTACCAATGCCCAATGCCCCATTCTCTATTTTTTATCATTAACAAATTATTTTTTACGTGCCACAAGGTGAAAAATATGCCAATATTTTTCATCACCTAAAGCAGTTTTACCGGGATGTTCTTCTTCATTGAGTAATTCGACTGCAAAATCTTTCAGCAGTAAGTTGATATCCGACAAGGTATGAAAATTCATATTTGAATCTTCAGCCCAAGAATCCCTATCACCAAATAACTGGCCGCAGAAACGACCCCCAGAAATCAAGCTAGAGAAAATTTTATTCCATAAATCGGGGAAACTCTTTGGTTCGCAAAAGGGAAGGCTAAAGCTAGCATTTATTAAATCAACCCCCGACGGTAGATCAATATCCTCAAACCGTGAAATACTTGTTTCTAATAGTGTTGCGCTGTCTTGAAAAAGTTGCTCTTGGGGGTTTCCCCCAAGACCGCACTTTTCGCTATACGCGGAGCGTGATGCCTCCGGCATGACGCAATAGTTTTTTGGACGCTCAATTAAATGCTCGATAGCTTCCTGTTGACTATCGATAGCAATCACCTTCCAACCCCGACGCAGCAATTCCACCGTATCTCTACCTTCCCCGCAGCCTAAATCTATAGCTGTTCTTGATTTAGTTTTATTTTCTCGTTCAAAATTGAATACAGCAGTTAATAAAGTTTCCCTTGGTGGACGGTTAGCAACAGCTTTGTAATAATCCGACCACTTACGAGGAGCAACTTGATTTACAGATTCAGAATCATTTAAATTCGACATATTTCAAAAGTTAATATTCATTTAGGACAGTAAAGAATGATTGATTAATCATGAATAAAAGCTGAAAATTATCAATCAAAGAATGGCATTTTGATAAGATAATTATGTATAAAATTACTAAACAAAAATAAAAGCATGAAAGTTAGCGCTCGCTATAATTTAAAAGGAACTGTCAAAA
>CAKZYM010000186.1 GCA_937884685.1 uncultured Calothrix sp. | reverse complement strand
TTAGGAGTTAGGAATTAGGAATTAGGAATTAGGAGTTAGGAATTAGGAATTAGGAGTTAGAAATTAATAATTTTAGAATATGTTGCAACAATATTTCCTTAACCAGATTTAATTAGTTTTCAAATCCCCCACTTTATTCCCTCCTTTTTAAGCAGGGTTAGGGAGGATTTACTCTTAACCGATAATTGATATTTCTGATATTTCTCGATTTAATTAATTCCTAACTCCTAACTCTGAACTCCTAACTACTTAATAGTTCTTGATAAAATTCCAATTGCTGTTTCGCTAAAGCAATATTTGTATATTGTGCCATTGCTTTTGCATAACCCATTTGAGCAATATTTTCTGTAAAGTCAGGATTGTCTATTAACTGTTCCAAACGATTAGCTAATTCTTCAGGATTTCCTTCAGGAAATATCAATCCTGCATCACCAATTACGTGGGGAATTTCGCCAGAATCGGAACCGATAACTGGTACTTTACAAGCCATTGCTTCGATGATTACGTGACCGAATTGTTCTTTCCAACCCACAGAAGTTAAGGTTTTAAATTTGTAAGTTGTTTCTGATGGTAATATCAGAGTACTCATCAAATTTATATAGTTTGCAACCTCATCATGAGGTACGCTTTCAACTAATATAATTCTGTCTTTAATTCCTTGATTTTCAGCTTTTTGTAAGATTTCTTCTTTCAATTCTCCTCTTCCCAAAAGTAAGAACTTCCAAGATTTATCTTTAATTTTTACCAACGCATCCAAAAGCGTCATGATACCTTTTTCAGGTACAAATCTTCCCACAAAACCAACTACAAAATCATTTGGTTCTAAACCAACTTTTTTCGCTAATTCTGGCAGTTGTTTCGGTGTAAATAAAGTCTCATCCACACCAAGTTGCGGCATAACTTTGATTGGGCCTTCATATCCACGGTCGCGTAAAATTTCCGCTCCATCTTGATTCCCAGAAATAATTCCATGACTGTTATCAAGATTGTAATTTTCTAATATAGAAATTGGAAATTTTAACTGATAAGGTAAATTCCACCAGGTAAAGAACACATTTTTTGCTTTCAGTCTCAGAAGCGCATTTAAAGTAATCATTTCTGCATAAGCCAGCCCTCTAGAACCTTGTTCCACATGGATAATATTAGGACGAAAATCTGATAACAAATTAACGATATCACTACCAAAGGTAAGTAAACCTTGATGATTTTGGCTGAAATTAGAAACTGGAACTATCCGAAAATTACCTTCATCGCGATATTCGGTTTTAATAATTTTGTTTTGAACTCCTCCAGGTCGCCATTTTTTAGGAACAACGACAGTCACTTCAATATCTGGTTGTAATCTAGCTAAAGCGCGTAATTTTTCGCAATTTAAATCTACTATATATGTATGACTGGCTACTAGAATTTTCATGCTTTTATAGAATAATTTTTATCAAAATATAATTGCTAATTGGTAATTAGTAATTGCTTTTTTATTTGTACAATCTATGTTACTTTAATTTACTATTTTACTCTTTGAAAACTTATATCTAGCTTCTATAAGTCACTATTTTTTATATTGATAAAAAACAACAACTCAAAGCGCAAGCTTAAGACAATTCAATCCTATTTATAGCGGAAAGTGCGGTCTTGAGGGTTTCCCCCAAGAGCAACTTTTCAAGACAGGACTTATGCTATTAAACTGGGGTTTGTAGCCCCAGGTAGGTCTTCGGTTATTACAAATGATGCAAGATAATAATCATTTTTGATATTTCTAAAAACTTCCAACAGGTTTTCTAGAACTTGTTTCTACAATTTCAACCTGCTTATCTTGCTGAGTATAAACTTGACCGTTATTCCATAATGACTGAATTACAGTACCCAAAGCATTCAAAAATCCCAAACTATAAAAAACACCCCGAGTCAAAATTTTGATGGGAGAACCACTTTTGTGACAGGGAGGTCTTCCGAGAACATGACAGTCAAACAAACGAGCGTAAAAACGCAAAGCTTGATTGACATTTAAGTTATTCAATCCCAGCAAGAAATGATTGTGGTAGAAGGTAAACTGATATTTTGTAGAACGAGTACTGATATCGTGACAACCACCAGTCTCTTCTCCTAAATGAATTAAATGCGCTTCTGGGTCGTACCAAATTTTATATCCCGTCTTGCGGATGTGCAGGCAAAAATCTGACTCTTCCCGAACAGCACTACCGCGAAATCTTTCGTCAAAATGCAATCCATGCTTAGTAAATAATTCCCGACGAAAAGACATATTGCAACCCCTAGCGGTTAAAACTTGTTGGGGTTTTGTTGTATGTACTAAGTCGATATAATACCAAGCAACTCCGGGGTCCATTGCTTGAGGAGGTAGATATTCTAGCTCTGTATAATTACCTTCACCCTGGGTATAACCTTTAGCAGAATCTTCCATTTTCATGCGGTCGAAGACCCTGCCCGCGACGGCCCCTATTTCTGGATTTTGATAATTTTTAGCGTGGGCTGCTAAATATCCCGGTTCTAACAACACATCATCATCGATAAATAGAATTATCTCACCCCCAGAACGTCGCACGGCATAATTACGCGCTCCCGGTAAACTAGCCCAATCCAAGCGATACCATTGGATTTTACCTGAATCAGCTTGTTCTTTTAAATAAGCTTCAATTTCTGGTTGATGCTTCGGGGTCTGGTCTACCACCAAAACCTCATAATTCGGATAATCTTGTTTAAGCACATCCACGATGCTATCTCGCAACGCTTCTTCGCGTCCGTAGGTCGGTATAATTACTGAAATTAAAGGGTCTGACATATAAAATTTTAGATTTTAGATTTTAGATTTTGGATTAATAGTTATGAGTTAGAAGTTACGAATTAAGAGTCAGGGATTAAGAATTAGGAGTTATGAGTTGGGAGTTAGGAATTGCTAATTTCCCCTTGTCTCCCCATCTCCCTATCTCCCCACCTTAAATTGGGTTTTCAACTTTTTTCTTCTTGCGTTTACTTTCGGTAGATACTTCCTCCACCTGTTGTTGCACTTGTTGTCCCTGTAACTCTTGCTCCTGCTCCTGCTCCTCTCTGAGTCTTTCTTGTTTGTCTATTTCTGGTAGTTTGAAAAGCACCCCTGCGAAAAACCAGTAATAAACAGCAACGGGGTCAACATCTAAAGGGTAATAATAGGTGTTGTAACTTATAAACAATATAAACACCCATAAAGCTGCTCCGTAACCACGGAAATTACGGTTTTTTACTTTACGATAAGTTCTGAAGGCAGTAATTGTTAGGGTAGTAACCAATCCTAAAAATGCTAATACTCCCAAAATCCCCACTTCAAATAAGACTTTGGGGTAGTATGTTTCGACTAATTTAGTCGGTCCCATTATCCTAGCGGAGTTAGTCGCTCGTCCCAAACCATTTCCCAATGGATTTTTGGTGTTGCGAGAAACTTCCTCAAATTGGTTGGTAATAAATAAGTAAGGTGGTGAAGCATTCCAACGGTCAATAAAGCTATCGAGTCTTTCTTGAATTATTACGGGATTGCTCGCAATGGCTATGGTTAAAACCAAAATCAATCCCCCAAAAATCGGCAGGAATCTTTTGAGGTTGGCAAGTTGACCTGTCAGTAATAGCAACAATACTAGGCAAGCAGGTACCAAGGCTAAGGCAATTCTTTGTCCGGAAATTACAGCATTGATAAATACTGTGGCTAAGGAAAGCAAACCAACTATCCTCCACTTTGCTGATGGGTCGCTAAATCCGGTACCGAAAGTAAAGAAGGTACTGGAAATTAAAAACCAAGCCCATTGCCAAGGTGCAACAAAGGTTCCCGGTAAACGAATCATCCCTTGGCTGGGACTAAACACTAATGCACCACCAATGAAGCATCGGGCTGATAATGTTGCTTTAAATAAATCTTGTCCTACAGCCCCACGAGTCCCCGGACAAATACCCACAACGAGTAACGCATATTGAACTATTCCTAACAAACAGCACAGCAGTATTAAACTCACTTGCAGTCTGCATATAAATAGAAAATCTTTTTTATTGCGAACTAAATAATAAGCACAAGTCATTAAGGGTATGTAACCCATAAAAACTTTTAATCCTAAAATCCCCATCCCCAAGGGTATTTCTTTTGGTGGTGTTCTAAATAATGGTGGAGGAGGTGGATTAAACTGTTGCATGCCATTGATAAACAACAGCGTACAGATACATAAGGTTAATAAAATAAATAACGGTGTTTTTATACCCTTGGGAATTATAAAAGGTAAATTATACTTACGGCATTTTTGCCACAGGGCCACAACTGCTGGGACATAGAAACCATCTTTGGCTAGTTGAAGTATGGCATTACCACCCAGTAGATAAGTAACTGTTCCTGCAAATGGGACGTAGAAAATAAATCCCAATAAAGCTTGACGGGGATATTTATAAGAAAGAGCCATTACTATTACACCCATCACAGCAGGAACTGCTAATTTAATTCCTGCTACGAAAAATAGCGCAATTCCCAAGACAAGACCTACTCCTCCAGATTTGGTGAGTAGGTCAATAACTTCTTCACGGGCTTTAGTTGCTTGGCGTTTTTGTGCTAACTTCTCTTTGATAGTTAGTTGTGGCTGCTCTTTTTTCGACTGCTGTTTTTTATTCTTGTTTTTATTCTTAGTTTTATTTTTGGTTTTTATATTTTTGGTTTTTTTGCCTTTGGACTTGAGCATACTAAATTCAAAATTTTAGATTAGTAAATTCAAAGATGGTTACTAGATAGTGGATAGTTGTTGGTTGATAAAAACCAAAAGCTAACATTACTACATTGTATTCGTTAGTTTGGTTAGTCAATATGGATAAAAAATGATAAAAGCCATATCTCAATATCTCACTAGTCAGAACGACTAACAACTAACCACTAACAACTATCTAAATCTACTAATCTAAATTTTTTAA
>CAKZYM010000185.1 GCA_937884685.1 uncultured Calothrix sp. | reverse complement strand
AGTGGTTGGGATGTCGAATAGCGTGATATTAGGTGCATCTTTCGGTGTAGTTGTAGGCTTGGACGAAAAGTTTCAATTTATTAGTACAGAAAATGCCTTGTTAGTTAGCGGAGTAGCTGCTGTTATAGTTGGCATTTGGGTTAGCATTCAAAAAGGCTTATTAAAAGGAATTATTCTTAGTGGAGTAGTTGGTATAATATCTTTTTTTTCTTATGGTTTATTGCACAAAGAAATTACTGTTTTATCAACAACTATTACCAGCAATCATTTTTTGATTATATCTAGTTTGATAGTTGGCATAATAGTCAGTATAGCTATTGGAGGAATTGCTGGAATTGCTGTCGGGATAATAATTGGTGTGATTACTGGCTTTATAATAAGTATCATTTTCAATTTACTATCTAGCAATGGAGATATACAGCAAACTGTTCTACTATTTAATTTAGCGGTTGGAATAGCTTCTAGCGGAACAGTTGGTGCAGCGGTTAGTAATGCTAGAGGTGTAGTTGATGGATTAATAATATGTGTATTGCTTGGTATAGACGCTCGATTGCAGCAAGATAGTTCGAGTATAGGGTTATTGACTATAACAATAGGTAGTGTTTTTGCATTACGCATTCATTTTTACTTGGTAGAATGTGCGATCGCAATTTACGGCTGGCTAAAACAAGCAAATCATCCTTCGCAGTGGGATGAATTATTAATCTTTCCACTACCTGGTACCCGAAGTAATATTGTCAAGCAATTAAAACTGAATGAAGCTCAGGGGCTGCGTTTGATAGCTAATTTAGCTTGCAATCCCTTTCAAGCTTGGATTGCACAACAAGCTCTTAAATCATACATCCACAAACACGTATCCCCCCTACACTGTTTGTATACTATATTGACAATGGAGATTGGAAACGCATATGTTGCAGCACCTGTAAGCAAAGAAGATTGGAAGCAACTAGCGACAGTTAAAAATCTCCTACTCAGCGAACTTAATGGAACAAGAATAGATTGTACTTTGGATTTAACTAGCTCTTTGATAGAGCGCTTTATTTATCGTTTAACTTTTTACCTACGTAACCACCAAAAAACATCAATTACTAATTTTGCAGGAATGCTTCACGAGCTATTGAATCGCAAAGTTATTAATAGTGAAGATTTTGATTTATCTAGTTACCATCATATCTACGCTAATTTAACTGACTATTCTGGTGGATATGAAATTGAGCATTCATTTTCATTAATGGCTAAGTTCTTATCTTATAAAGAAATTATTGAGTTAGCAGAAGACAATGAAACTTTAGAATATATTTCTACTGAGAATGCAATTAGACCAGAAGTAATGATTGCTTTAAATCGCTTGCAAGCAATAAAAAAAGATATCTATAAATATTTTAATGCAATTATTTGGTCTAATAAGCAAGCCGCACTTCTTCGCGCTCTTGAAAACATTAATAACTTAGATTTATACATTAAGCACGAAGTCTTAGTCCCGGAAAAACATATTCTCAATCGCACTAACAAACAATGGCGCAACTTAGTAAGTGAAGAAGCTGGTAAAGCGGGACGAGGTGAACTCTACAACCCCATTCCCAATCCTTATGTGGTTGGTAATCCAGTCACAGGGGAACTATTTGTGGGACGTGAAGATATCATGCAAAGGCTAAAAGAAATTTGGGATAAACCAGGACAATGTTCTTCGATAGTTCTTTACGGACATCGACGTATGGGTAAATCTTCTATCTTGCAAAACTTAGCAAATTATTTTCAATCAATACCAACTGAGTTTTTATCAAAAACAATCTTTGTGGATTTCAATATGCAATTGGTGGGAGATGTTAATAACACTGGAGAATTACTTTTCTTACTTGCTGAAGAAATCTATTACAGCTTAGAGGAATTGTCTTCTAAATTAAATAAACCACAAGAAGAAAACTTCACTGCTCACCATCCCTACAATGCTTTCAAGCGTTTTCTTAATCAAGTTGACAAAGTACGCGACGGACGAAAATTTATCATTACTATAGACGAATTTGAAATAATTGAGGAAATGCTAGAAACAAACAAGCTGCAACCTCAATTAATCGGATTTTGGCGCGGTATTTTTTACACTTACGAATGGTTCATTATGGCATTCGCTGGGTTGCATACTTTAGAAGAAATGAATCGCAATTATTGGAATCCTTTCTTTGATAGCGTTCAACCAATTTTAGTAAGTTTTATTTCCCCGAATGCAGCACGTCAACTAATAGAAAATGCCATACCTGTCGAATATACGCCAGAAGCAGTAAATGAGATTATTCATCTTACCAATTGTCAACCTTTTTTAGTCCAATTAATTTGTTCAGCATTAGTAACGCGCTTCAATAGACAAGTTTTTGAAAAAGGAATGATAAAGCGAAAAAAACTAACTAAGCAAGATGTTGAAGCAGTTATCAAATCTGAAGAATTATTTCGCAACGGTTTGGCTTACTTCAATGGTGTTTGGACGCAAGCTATGAAAAGTAAACCCGATGGACAAATAGAAATATTGCATCATTTATGTAGAAAAAGAATGTCCGAAATTGAACTAGCTGAAGTAACTAATTTTAGCTTGGAAAATATACAATCAGCATTGAAAACCTTACAACGTCATGACGTAATCAAAAAAGAAGGAGAACAATATGCTTACACAATCGAACTTATGAGACGCTGGGTGAAAAAACAAAGTTAAAATTTATTTGGATGCAGTTTTCTGTATTTCTTTTTTATATTAGTAATAAATAGTAATTTAATTGCTTTAGTAAATACCTTAATAAACAATTTAACTAAATTTATAAACACTGTTAGTCAAGTGATTTTTTTGAATCATTGATAATAAATATTATGTTTTAATTTTTGCTAAATAAATATATACTATCTGATTATTAACATTGCTAATTATTGTTTTAAACAAAGTCCTTTTATAGTAAAATTACTATATTAAAAAAATAATGAGTAACAAAAATGAAATTTTTACCCATTTCAATAGCTTTAGGTCTTACTTTGTCTTTGGCAACTATAAGCATTGATGCAAATACTTCATTGGCTAATCAACCTAATAGTAACTTTAGAGAAAGTAAACAATTAAATTCTGAAGTAGAGCCAGCAGAAAAGGAACCTAACCCTCAAGTATGGAGACTAGTAAGAACTAACACCTACACCCTTAATATCCAGAAGCATAATGATAGTTTTATTGGCTGGTATAACGAGATTATCAACGATAGTATCTTCACAGGAAAAATATTAACTGGTAGAGGAGAAACTATGATTAACTTTGTCCAACAAGACGATGGCGAATACTATGCAGTGCATTCGGGCATAATGATTAACCCTAATTTGTACGAAGGACAATGGTTTGATATTATCGGAAATAGTGGTACTTTTAGGCTAGAGAAGTAACACAAATATTAGTGTTTAATCGCATTAGTTATGATGGGTAGTAAACGTTTTTAGTTAGGATTGTTTTTTCTTATTTAAAGAATGTGTTTTTTTAATTGCAGGCTCATCACAACTAATACGGTTAGTTATTTTAGCGACTTTTTTACAGCATTTTTTTACATTTTATTTTTAATCTACTAAATATATAAACAGGATTAAAAATTTTGTAATGCCATAATTTCATCGAAAATGATTATTTTTACGCCTCTAATATTTTTGTTAGCTAAGATTTCCAATATTGGGGTCAAATCCTACTTTACAAGTTCCAGTACTACCATCATGATTCTTAGCTATAGTAATCTCCATCACTCCTGATTCCTTAGTATGTGAATTTTAATATTCATCACGGTAAAGTAACAGAATTAAATCAGCATCTTGTTCTAAGTCACCACTGTCTTTAATTGAAGCCATACTTGGACGTTTATCTGCCTGAGATTCGACACCTCGATTTATTTGAGCTAAAGCGATAAATGTACATTAAATTCTGTATTCTATATCTTTAGACGCACCGGAATATTTGCCCACCGTCTTTGGTTCGTGTCGGTGCGGCCACCACATTCGCCGTCAGGCGCGGCTCAAAAACTAGTTTTTTCACAACACGAAAGCCGCACCGACACAAAGGCGCTTGCGGGAGTTGTCTATAGTTCCTGGAACCCTAAAACTCCGGTAAGAAAAGCTCTCGACTTTGCCCAGCATAGTGCCGATAAATAATCTCTGGCGAATTACCTACCATTTTGGCTAAATCTTTCACAT
>CAKZYM010000184.1 GCA_937884685.1 uncultured Calothrix sp. | reverse complement strand
GTCTTTTAAATATTAGTCGGACAAAACTGCATATTAACCCTCTTTTATCACTCCCGGAAAACAAAAATCAAAGTGAATAACTAGAAGCTTTATTTAATAAGTTTTAGAGGCTTTATTTTCTAATAACAATTAAAATTGAAAGCCAAAAAGTCTAAATTAAAGACCTGAAACGCTTACGGCATTTAGCTTCGCTTAAACTGACAAAAGAGGGTTAACCTTGGTAATAGAATTATTAAGGGTTCTTTCAACTGGAGTTTAGACCAGGGCAAACGCATCTTGTCATTAAGAAGGCTATATTCTCAACTAGACCTAAAATAGTCGCATTAAGCCATACTAATTGACTTACTACTGAGTTGTGCTTTTGACTATATATTTATAAGTAGACAAAAGACTCTCAACGGTAAACCTTATTTTTAGGTTCTATACATATCCAACCTCTTTAGTCAATAGACTATGCTCTAAATTTAGATGCGTTTGCCCTGGAGTTTAGACTAGAGTTCGTGACCGTTACGCAGTCACGGCGTACAAAGAATGGTATAAAAAATAGGGAAATGCTTGTGGTAAAACAAGCACTTCCCGACGGAAGATGAGAAAAGCACTACCAAATCTCAACTTTCGTTTTAGAATTAGGTACAGGAAAAGTGTTACTATCAAGCATCGCTTCATCATCAAATACCACCATACTCAAAGTTTGCCGCTCTTGAACTGAACGATAATTTTCAACACTAAACTCTATAAGCATTGCTGCGTCTTTAATTGATTATTTGAAGCAAAATAGTAAATTTTTATCAATAGTAAGTTCCTGATACAGGATTAAGAAGACATTAAAATTGTACCTATTGTCCGATTCAAATACAAAGGTACATTCACATTATCCTTGGTGCGTGACGGTATGCTCTAATTATTCTGTTATACATGATAAATTATCGTCCAGTACAGCACCCTACAGCTTAAAATTCTACTTCCCAAAACTATAAATCTTCTGGGTTTCCAATTCTCCCCTGAGTGAAGAAGGTAACTGACTGATTTCAAAAGCTTGTCTATCTAATTTTGCCTGTAGCTTACTTAATGGATCTACTCCAGGTGAAATCAGAAATTCTAATTTTTGCACTAATGGTAATTCAACAACTTTGTCGAGAATACTGGTAACGGCCAGTAAGTAAGGATGATCTTTTTCTCGATACCAATCTGCTGAAGCAACGTTGGCTTGATCTAAACCTAAGTGTACTGTTAAAGATGGTTCGCTAAACAAGGCTAAACCTAAAGGACGGGTTTCTTCTTGCAATAATAAATGATAGTCTTTTGCTAAATTCCGTATTTTTTCTAAACGCTCGTAAGCCTGGGTAATTGATAAAGGTTCGTCTTGCCAGTGCAGCGCTAATGTGACTAAATAAGTTTGTAAGAGCATATGACCTAGCTTTTTGGCTTTTGTAGCTAGGTAATCAGTATTGTAATCGTTGGCTTCGATTAATAAAGGTACCCTGTCAACTACTTCTAAGCCGTATCCTTTTAAGCCAGCAATTTTACGAGGATTGTTGGTAATTAAACGTATATTATGTACGTTCAAATCCATCAGCATTTGCGCTCCCATGCCGTAGTCGCGTAAATCGGCGGGAAATCCCAAACGTTCGTTTGCTTCTGTACTATCCAGCCCCATGTCTTGTAAAGCATAGGCTTTTAATTTATTAATTAAACCAATTCCTCGCCCTTCTTGACGTAGGTATACGACAACACCTTCTTCTGCATTATTAATCATTTTCAAGGCTGCTTTTAACTGCATTCTAGAGTCACAGCGTAAGGAGCCTAAAGCATCTGCGGTGAGACATTCGGAATGCATCCGCACCATTACAGGTTTATTGCCGAATTCTTCGGGATTGCCTTTTACTATGGCAACGTGTTCTCTATTATCTAAAGTGTGACGATAAGCGTAGATTTTGAAATTACCGAATTCTGTAGGTAAATCAGCAACGGTCTCCCGTTGAATAATTCTGTCGTATCGCAGACGGTAACTGATTAAATCCGCAATACTGATAATTTTCATTTTATGATGCTTGGCATACTCGATTAATTCCGGTAGCCTTGCCATCGAGCCGTCGGGGTTTTGAATTTCGCAAATTACCCCAGCCGGATACAAACCAGCCAATCGAGATAAATCTACAGCAGCTTCCGTATGTCCCGCTCTTTTAAGGACTCCTCCCTTCTTAGCGCGAATTGGAAAAATATGACCGGGACGGCGTAAATCTTCTGGTTTAGTGTTTGGGTTAAGCGCGACTTGAATCGTGCGAGCGCGATCTTCTGCGGAAATTCCTGTAGTAACTCCTAATTCCGGACCAGCGTCAATGCTGACAGTGAAAGCAGTTTGATTTGTATCCGTGATGTTTTTCACCATCAAAGGTAAATCAAGTTCATCAAGACGTTCCCCAGTCATAGCCAAACAAATCAAACCACGGGCTTCTACAGCCATCAAATTGATTGTATCTGGCGTAGCAAACTGGGCTGCACAAATTAAATCACCTTCATTTTCTCGATTTTCATCATCTACCACCACCACAGAGCGACCAGCTTTCAAGTCAGCCAATGCGGAATCAATCGAATCAAATTTAAATGCTTGGGTTGAATCAGCAGTGTCCGGGGTGGATTCCCCACCTTGCGGAGAGTGCATTTCGATATTATGCTGCGACACAGAGAATTTCTCGAAGAGCGAACGTTAATTTTTTTTAATAAATCTTATTTTACATTGTAGCTCTTTTGTGAAATACCGAAGCATAGTAGCAATGATTCGATAACATAGCAGAAGTGTCTACAACGCTAATAATGTTACTAATACCTAATTACATAACATTTTAAGCGCAATTGGCTCCACAAGTTCAGCTAATAGCACGGTTTTGTTGGAGTTATTGCATAAAAAGAAAAAACATTGGATAGGAATTTTTAAACATGGGCAATTTTAGGCGCGTACCCGTGGGAATTATTGGCGCGTCAGGATATGGTGGAGTTCAGTTGGTGCGACTACTACTGAATCATCCAGAACTCGAACTGGTTTATTTAGGGGGTGAAAGTAGCGCGGGAAAATCTTTTAGCGATATTTATCCTCATTTAACCCACGTCGTAAACCTCAAAGTAGAAGCATTACAGCCAGAAGCAATTGCACGACGCTGTGAAATCGTTTTTTTATCGCTACCGAACGGATTAGCCTGCGAAATTGCGCCAAAACTGCTTGAATACGGCTGCAAAGTCCTAGATTTATCAGCAGATTACCGATTTAGAAACTTGACAACTTATAGTAATTGGTATGGCAAAAAGCGTCAAGACATTGAAACTGTAGCCACAGCCATTTACGGACTACCAGAACTTTATCGCGATCGCATTTCCGACACCCAACTAATCGCTTGTCCTGGCTCCTATCCCACAGCCAGTTTATTAGCACTTTCACCCCTACTCAAACAAGGATTAATCGTACCCGAAACAGCCATCATTGACGGTAAAGGGGGCACATCAACCGGAGGAAGACAAACCGAAACTCACCTACTGCTATCCGAAGCAGACAACACCCTCGGAGCATTCAACGTCGCTCGTCACCGTCACACCCCAGAAATAGAGCAGATTTGCAGCGATTTAGCAGGACATGAAGTCACCGTGCAATTTACCCATCACCTCATACCAATGGTGCGCGGTATTTTAGCAACAGTATACGCAACCCTCCGCGACCCCGGATTAGTACGAGACGACTTAATTACCATATATAAAGCCTTTTATCGTAACTCCCCCTGGGTAAAAATTTGCGAATCAGGAATTTACCCCCAAACCAAATGGACACACGGCAGCAACCTATGCTATCTGGGTATAGAAGTTGACCCAAGAACCCGTAGAGTAATTGTCATATCGGCAATCGACAACTTAATCAAAGGACAGAGCGGACAAGCAATTCAGTGTTTAAACATCATGATGGGTTGGGATGAAATGCTCGGATTACCGAAGTTGGGGTTTTATCCATGATTGGGCATAGGGCATTGGGCATAGGATAATTAATTTGTAGGGTGCTGTGACGCTGTGGAAAAATTTGAACAAAAAACGAAAAAATGATAATCCTAGCGTCACGCACCAATTAACTTACATACAGCATATTTGATTTTTGCGAGCTACGTTCGGACGGGCAGGATGCCCATCCCACAAGAGTTTTATAATATAGTTGTGTACCT
>CAKZYM010000183.1 GCA_937884685.1 uncultured Calothrix sp. | reverse complement strand
CTACTTACTACTTACTACTTACTACTTGCTACTTACTACTTACTACTTGCTACTTCGCATAATCGACCGGGTCAGTTAATCCTAATTCGTCGAAAGCAGCGAGACGCAAGCGACAAGAATCACATACACCACAGGCTACATCACCATTGCTATAGCAAGACCAAGTTAGTTCCCAAGGAACCCCTAATTTATTACCTAATTGAATAATTTCTGTTTTTTTCAAATCTATTAAAGGTGTGACAATATTAATCGGATTTCCTTCACGTCCTTGTTTAGTTCCTAAACGAAATACCTCTTGCATTCCTTGAATATAATCGGGACGACAATCGGGATATCCAGAATAATCTAAAGCATTTACGCCAATATAAACTTTTTCTGCGGCGATGGTTTCGGCATATGCACAAGCAAAGCTCAAAAATATCGTGTTTCTTGCAGGAACATAGGTAATGGGAATATCCTGGGACATTTCTTTCAAAGAACGCTCTTGAGGTAAATCGATACTATTATCTGTAAGTGCCGAACCACCCCACTGCGTTAAATCAAATTTAATCACTTGATGCTGGGAAACACCCGCCTTTTCCGCAATTGAATGTGCTGAATTCAATTCTTTTCTATGTCTTTGTTGGTAATCAAAGCTTAGAGCGTAACATTCATAGCCATCAGCTAATGCTTGATATAAAGTAGTGGAAGAATCAAGTCCTCCTGACAATAAAATAACGGCTTTCATTTTGATAATTACTTAATAACTAAAAGTTATCCTGACTAATTTAGCTTAAATTCTCGAAGTTCAAATACTTGACCTTCAAAAAGCTTTAGATAAAATTAGGACTTATGCAATTGCCACAAGTAACGGGTGGTGCGTGGCACTATAAAAGTTATTACTACGTTTATAAATAGTAGAAGTGTCACAGCAACGGCAATAATACGGGAAGAAAATCTACACCGCCGAACCGCCTCCCCTACGAGCAAAATATGCCAGTTGCGTAAGCCCTGAAAATAAGAGATTATATTTGCCATAATTTCATTATTCTGAATTAGATAAGCTGACACTAACTAACCATATTTTGTTTTTGATTTTTTAGAAAATACTTTCTTGATTAATTCTAGGCTTAAGATTTGGGAGTATCATAAGCATTTGATTCGTATTTCTTCCAACTTAATTTTCAGCTTAAAATTTTTAGTTTCTACATGTCATTCAACTAACCCACAACTAATAATATACAAAATTAGACCTAATGTATAAATTAATTCTCAAATTTTGGTTCACTACGTTTTGACAAAATTGGTAATAACTTCAAACAATAGCCAAAAATTTGAAGTTCACGAAAAGGAATTATATTTTTTTGGTAAAGAATTAAAAAATCATCAGTAAAACCGGACTATACAAAATAAAAACGGATATCGGGAACTCATAGCAAACTTTGAAATTCTTCATAAATAAAGCCTCTATGTTACCATCTGGATGGTTTTAGGTGGCTACAGTTTTGGCGATAATGTATAAAAGCCAACGATTGTAGCGTTTTTTTAGTTGGTGGTTGAGGAGAGAAAATTAGAGTGCAAGATAGCAGCATGTCATCGGGAGAAAAAAATGGATACGTACAGCGTCATCAACCGCGCCCAATTCGTGTAGGCGTGATTGGTGTTGGCAACATGGGACAACATCATACCCGTGTACTAAGTTCGATGAAAGATGTAGAACTAGTTGGTATAGCCGACATTGATATTGAGCGAGGGTTGGAAACTGCCAGTAAGTATAAAACAAAGTTTTTCGAGGATTACTGCGAGCTATTGCCTAACGTAGATGCGGTTTGTATTGCTGTTCCTACTAGGCTGCACTATGCTGTTGGTATAAACTGCCTATTAGCAGGAATCCACGTTTTAATTGAGAAACCAATTGCTGCAAATATTTCTGAAGCAGAATCTTTAGTCAATGCCGCAGCAGAATCTGGCTGTATCTTACAAGTAGGTCACATAGAACGCTTCAAACCAGCTTTTGGAGAATTGACCAAAGTTCTTACAACTGATGAATTACTAGCGTTAGAAGCTCACAGAATGAGTCCTTACTCAAATCGAGCCAACGATGTTTCTGTAGTGCTTGATTTGATGATTCATGATATAGACTTGCTTTTAGAATTAGCTGCTGCACCAGTAGTGAAGTTATCGGCTAGTGGTACTCGTACCCCGAATTCTACTTATTTGGATTATGTAACTGCGACCTTGGGGTTTGCAAATGGTATTGTTGCAACTTTGACTGCGAGCAAAATAACTCACCGTAAAATCCGTAATATTGTTGCTCACTGTAAAAATTCATTTACTGAGGCTGATTTCCTCAAAAATGAAATTTGGATTCACCGATATCCAACTGCTAATTCCGCAGGAGATTACAAGCAACCTTACAAGCAAGATGGTTTGATTGAAAAAGTCCACACTTCAAATGTAGAACCTTTAAGGGCTGAATTAGAACACTTTGTTAATTGCGTGCGCGGTGGAAATCAACCTTCAGTTGGTGGTGAACAAGCTCTCAAAGCTCTGAGGTTAGCCAGCTTAATTGAACAAATGGCTGTATCTGATAAAGTTTGGAACCCATTAGATAGTCAATCTGAGCCAATCATGCAGTCTTTCAGTTCTACTACTATCTAAGTGAATCTACAGCTTAAGGATTAATTTCCTTTTAGCTTTATGAGGGGTAATGAGTAAATTTATTTTACTTATTGCTCCTTTTGTATATAGTTATTACAAATAAACATCCCCCTCATCAAAGAAACCTCAAACACCGCATTTTGCTTCTCACTTACGATAAGCAGTTTTCACTTCGATAGAATATGACCTCACCCCTTTCCCCTCTCGAAGTCAACGGAGACTCTTGTCTGGACAACGGGCTGATGTTGCGAGTGTATTGAAATCAAATCAAAATTACTGTAAAAAGCAGATGGTTATGGTAGCAATATCTTGCTAACCGCTTACCGATAAGATTAGATAGTTAATAGTAGGAATATCTTGCTTTTTAAATCCAGAAAGCAAAATGTCTGCCGATAGGTCAATCAATTGAAATGAGTATAAATGACCAATTTGATACAAATTATACAAATATTTAATTTTCAATAAATAAAAAAAAATCTCTGTAGTGTAGTTAATTGAACTTGATTATTGACACAAAAATAATGCACTTTTTATGAAACATACAATTAGTTGATTTTTAA
This sequence comes from uncultured Calothrix sp., assembly GCA_937884685.1. Classification (GTDB taxonomy): domain Bacteria; phylum Cyanobacteriota; class Cyanobacteriia; order Cyanobacteriales; family Nostocaceae; genus Rivularia. Next base: position 6,034 of record CAKZYM010000183.1, on the reverse strand, counting down.
GGATTACTGTCACGATTTAAAATATCAGATTGATACTCCGGTGTATCTAATACTTCATATTTTATTCGTTGTTGATAGTAGTATGTTTAGTAAAAAAAGAGACAGACTATCAGCCGCAAAATGACTCATGTAATTAGCGCTTTCCTGATTAAAACAAGCTTATATGTCACTTAATTATCTTAAGTAATATTCAGACCAGTTAAAAGTTTGAAAAAACTACTTCTTGGTAGTTTTGACGATATGTACATGTAGCTTACGGATAAACCATGTAATAAAAAAATCATAATTACATCAGCAATATCCCTAAAATACCTTACTTGTTTTACACATACATGGTGGCGATACATGGGTAGGTTTGCTAACATACTCAGAAAAAGCGCTGTATTGTAGTCATTTATAAAGTAGTTTATGTTTTGGCGCTTGCGGGCTTTCTAAACAGTTCTACAAAAAATAATATGGCTATGTCGCTTCTCGTTAGAGCGATAAAACCCCCATTCTTATACCGGATAGTAGAAGGCAAAAATGTCTTTACTAACATTTTAGGTAAACGATTATGCCCTCTGAAGCGGGCTTCATATCACTTTGTTATTCTCTGTATTTCGTGAAATCATCTAAAAAATAATTCAGAATTGCATCTGCTCTCTCATGAGATACTTGAGAAATTTTTTGCTTAAGTGTCAATTAGAGTTGACGCATTCTATAAATGGATGATAAATGAATGCAAGTAAGATTAGCGTGGTAACTTGTTTAGAGCTAAGTAGAAACTAGGAATTTCCATGACAGACCAACCTTCCGCTGCTACCCCAATGAATGCTGCCGCTATCCCGATGAATAGAGTGACAGCATCTACTCCGATTAACACAACTCCCAAGCTTACCAATACTGGTGGTGGTGGGAGTAAGAATATTCTTAGCGTAGACCTTGGTAGAACTTCCACCAAGACCACTGTAAGCCGCGAACCTTCTAGCGTGATTTTCGTATCCTCCAACGTTAAGCAAATGACAATGGAGCAGGTACGGGGTGGAGTTTTTGAAGCTCGTGCGACAGACCCTTTAATGGACCTTTGGATGGAATATCAAGGTAACGGTTATGCTGTTGGTCAATTAGCAGCAGACTTTGGAGCCGATTTAGGAGTAGGTCAATCTAAAGTTGAAGCTGCACTGGTCAAAGTATTGGCTTGTGCGGGATACTTCAAACTAAAAGATGATATTTCAGTCATTTTGGGTCTTCCTTACCTTTCTCAAGAACAGTTTGAAAAGGAAAAAGCACAGCTAATATCCCAAGTAACTGGTCCTCATGTAATGAACTTTCGCGGCGAACCCGTTGAAATCAACGTGACTAAAGTTTGGGTAATGCCTGAAGGTTATGGTAGCTTGCTATGGTGCGAATCCCAACCCAAGAAAGCACCTGGTGCTGCCGACTTTACCAAAGTTTCTGCGGCGATTGTAGATATCGGTCACCAAACTACAGATTGCTTAATGGTAGATAACTTCCGTTTTGCAAGAGGAGCTTCCAGAAGTGAAGATTTTGGAATGAGCAAGTTTTACGAATTAGTAGCAGCTGAAATTGAAGGTGCAGATAGTCAATCTTTATCTTTAATTGCTGCGGTAAATAAGCCAAAAGGAGAGCGCTTCTATCGTCCTAGAGGTTCTAGTAAGCCTACTAATCTAGATGATTTTCTTCCTAATCTGATAGAAATGTTTTCGCGTGAAATTTGCACTCGTGTTTTAGAATGGCTGCCAGAACGCGTCACTGACGTAATTCTCACCGGTGGTGGTGGTGAATTTTTCTGGGAAGACGTTCAACGGTTACTTAAAGAAGCAAAAATTAATGCTCATTTAGCTGCTCCCTCGCGACAAGCTAACGCCTTGGGGCAGTATATTTATGGAGAGGCACAATTATCTGCCAGTCGCTCTTCTAGGTCTTAAAACTAATGTTCCAATGGTCATCAAAAAAAGTAGTTAAATCGGTTACATTCAATCCAGGGGTAGCGGATGAAAGCTTGCTAGATGTAGTTGAAAGGCACTTAGAAAAAGAGCCTGATAAGACTTTCAGCGACCTCTGTAAAGAAGCCTTATGGCAAGCTTTGTGCGTGCCGGAATCTGTGCGACCAGATCCGCAACCTGCCCCCTCAGCACCAAAACCAAAACCAAAACCAAAACCATCATCTGATGTATCTGATGTAGGGGAATATGTTGCTGACCTGGAAAGAAAAATAGCTGACCTTGAGGAACGTTTCTTTACTAGGGAATCAAATCGGTTGGCAACGATGGAACAACACTTGACACAGCTTAGTCAGCAAGTGGCTCAGTTGGCGATGATGGTCAATCAAGGTTCAGTCGTTCAGCCTGCAAATCAATCAGTTTCGTCGGAAGTATTCAACAATGCTTCCGTACAGAATTACGAAATTAACACTTCTCACGAAGAGGAAGACCCTTTAATCAGCCGCTTGAGCGAACTTGTGGATGATTTCTAAGGTAAACAGGGTGTATTCATTCTAAGTTGCTGTCAAACATCTCCTGTAGCAATAAGTAAACACATCGAAAGTTTGTCTGTGCTATCTGGCTCCCCTGGAAATGATGTTTGACAGCTACATTTTTATATTAATAGGAACAGAGAAGATGAAACTTATTATACATAGTATTTTGCATGTTACAGTTTGATTCTTTATAGCTACTGCTAACTCACTTAAGCGCCATTACTTATAAAATTATTTTTTCTGTTCCCTCTCTTTCCTCTTTCCAAAGCATCAGTAATCTTCTGAGGGAAATCAGCAGGTCAGGGGATTATCATAAATTTGGGTTTTTTGTAGTTAATTAAGGAAAATCTTTATTTAGCTTTTACAATTTTACGTAAAACTTTTTTTACCCTTATATAAATGAAGTGCTAGAATCCATCGAGTAGAAATTAAATATAGGATAATCAAATGCCTGTTGCCAGTAAACCTATTAAATTTGGTACTGACGGATGGCGCGGCGTTATTGGTGATGAGTTCACTTTTGAACGTGTAGCCTTAGTTGCACCAATCGCCGCGGAAGTATTATTAAATACATACGGAAAGATGGTAGGCAATCGGACTATCATTGTCGGTCATGACCGCCGATTCATGGCAGAAGATTTTGCTCAATTTGTTGCTCAGATTGTAACAGATGCAGGTTTTGATGTCGTTTTGACTGAAGCTTTTGCTCCGACTCCAGCTTTTAGCTGGGCAGCTAAAGCTCAGAATGCTTTAGGAGCATTGGTAATAACAGCTTCTCATAATCCAGGAAAATATTTGGGATTGAAGGTCAAAAGTTGTTTCGGTGGTTCTGTTCCCCCGGAAGTAACCAAGGAAATTGAAAGCCTATTGACACAAGAAGTGTCTTTAAATAGAGAAAAAGGTAAAATAGAATCTTTTGACCCTTGGCACAGTTATACCCAGGGACTGGAAGGTAAAGTTAATATTGCCAAGATTCGAGATGCTATAGCTTCAGGTAAGCTGACTTTGTTTACCGATGCAATGCATGGTGCATCCGCAGGTGGATTGGGAATGCTTTTGGGTGATAAAGTCCAAGAAATTAATAGCAATCGCGACCCATTATTTGAGGGTGGTGCCCCAGAACCTTTACCAAAGTATATTTCAAAGTTCATAGATGTCATCAAAAATCATCGTCAAGCCAATCCCGAAGGTTTATCTGTAGGACTAGTTTTTGATGGTGACTGTGACAGAATTGCGGCTGTAGATGGAAACGGAAATTTCCTTAGTTCGCAAATTTTGATTCCTATACTAATTGACCATTTAACCCAAAGACGCGAATTTAGTGGCGAGATAGTTAAAACTGTCAGTGGTTCGGATCTAATTCCTTTAGTCGCAAAACTGCATAATCTAGACCTATACGAAACCCCAGTTGGTTATAAATACATCGCCGATAGAATGTTAGATGCACAAGTTCTATTAGGTGGTGAAGAGTCTGGTGGAATCGGGTATGGAAGTCATATTCCCGAACGGGATGCATTGCTTAGTGCATTATATGTATTAGAAGCAATTGTAGAATCAGGTATGGATTTGGGTGACTATTATAGTCATTTACAAAAAGAAGTTAATTTTAATTCAGCATATGACCGTATCGACTTACCCCTCTCAGGAATGGAAGTAAGAGAGCGGCTTTTGCAACAATTACAAAAAGAACCATTAAAAGAAATTGCAGGAAAGAAAGTAGTTGATTGCAAAACAATTGACGGCTATAAATTCCGTTTAGATGATAATAGCTGGTTAATGATTCGCTTTAGCGGTACCGAACCAGTTTTACGCTTATACTGCGAAGCATCTACTCTTGAAGAGGTACATAAAACCTTAACCTGGGCGAAAAATTGGGCAGAGTAACTTGATAGGTATTTGAGATGGGATGATGGTGATGGGGAGATGGGGAGACAATCTTTAGAGCAGGGGAGGCAGAGGAAGCAGGGGAGGCAGGGGAGGTAAATAAAATTTTTCTTCCTCCACTTCCTCCGCTCTCACAATTCCCAACTCCTAACTCCTAACTCCTAACTCCTCCAATCCAAAATCCCAAATCTAAAATCCAAAATCCATTGACCCATGCAACTAGTAGTAGCCACATCAAATCCAGGAAAATTAAAAGAATTACAAAAATATCTTGGAAATTGTCTTGAAGATTCTAATTGGGATTTGGTTCTTAAACCGCAAGAATTGGATGTTGAAGAAACTGGTGATACTTTTGCTGCTAATGCTCGCTTAAAAGCCTCTGAAATTGCCATTGCTACGAATAATTGGGCTATAGCAGATGATTCTGGCTTGCAAGTTGATGCTCTAAATGGCGCTCCGGGAGTATACTCTGCACGTTATGGTGCTAATGATTCGGAACGTATAGCCAGGTTATTAAAGGAATTAGGACAAGAAACAAACCGAAAAGCCCAATTTGCTTGCGCTATTGCTATTGCTCGTCCTGACGGGTCGATTGCTCTAGAGTCTGAAGGTGTTTGTCGCGGTGAGATTCTGCAGGAAACTCGCGGTGATGGTGGTTTTGGCTATGACCCTATATTTTTCGTACCAGATTCGCAATTAACTTTTGCACAAATGAGTTCCGAAGTGAAGCGCTCAATTAGTCATCGAGGTAAAGCTCTTGCAAGCTTAATTCCTCAATTAGAAAAATTAAAGCTATAGATGAACTGTAAATAATAAAAATAAAAATGAAGTTGGAAAGTTGAAGAATCAATTATCAACACTTCAAACTCCCAACTTCAAAGTTTATCTTCTTTACACTGCGGACTTATTTTTTTCTCCAGTACGAATCCGCACAACTTCCCCAACCGGCGAAATAAATATCTTGCCATCGCCAATTTCGCCAGTACGAGCAGCAGATATGATTTTATCTACCACCATATCGACTTGAGCGTCTTCTATAACAATTTCTACTTTGAGCTTTTGTAGAAACTCAACGGTATACTCGGAGCCACGATAACGTTCGGTTTGTCCCTTCTGTCGTCCGAATCCGCGTACTTCCGAAACTGTCATACCAACAATACCAGCGTTAACTAAAGCAATTTTCACTTCATCGAGCTTGAAGGGTCGAATAATCGCTTCTACTTTCTTCATTCAACTTTCTCCTTACTTTTATCAGCTTTATATATCTAACCAGATCCCCAGCCTTATAAGCAGTAACTGGCAAACTCCTGTAAATTAATATGTACCATTTACCGTTCACCAAAAAATTATTATTAATAAAATCGGTTTTTCTGCTACCTAGTGCTGATTTTATAATTTCGAGGATTGGAAAATATTTAGAATAATCGAAAAAATAATCAAAACCTCGAAGATTATTGTTAACTGAAAGTTTATTTATACCGATGATGTCTGTTTTATAATATTAGTAGCAAGTAATGAAGGCGTATCTAATTATCCTTCTAATTTTATCTGATGGTAGAAATTTATATAGTTTAAATCTTATACCAAGCCAATCTGTTTTTTCGCTTAATAATTAACTTGATTGGTTATTTAAATATGGTATTTCATATTTAAAGATTATATACAAATACT
>CAKZYM010000182.1 GCA_937884685.1 uncultured Calothrix sp. | reverse complement strand
AGCGAATATCATAACCGACTTTACCAGTGGTGAAGATGTCCTTGGTATTGCTGGCTTAGGAATCGGCTTTAATGATTTGAGCATCACCCAGCAGGATGATAACACTTTGATTGCTGCAAATGGCTCGGATTTAGCGATATTGCAAGGTATTGGTGCCGATAGCTTGATTGCGGATAACTTTGCGTTTAGTTAAATAACTGGTGTAGAGACGTAGCAGTGCTACGTCTCTCCAACAATCACCGCGTAAAATCAAACAGATTAAACAAGGTGCGTGAAGACATTATCAAATTATTCGTAAAAGCGTTAATTTATCGAGGTCTTCACAGCACCCTACAAGTATTTAAGGTCAAAGGTTAAAGGCTAGAGGTCAAAGGTTCAAGAGTTTGGAGTTAAATTTCTACCCCCTCTACCACCTCTTCCCCCTCTTCCCCCTCTACTCCCTATTCCCAATTAAATACAAATAAGTTATTCACATCACTTTTTTATTGAGAATTATTTGCTATTATCAAGATGAATTAAGACATTGTAATTCAGAGTACTAATATGCAAGATACAACTAATGTAAACGGGGCTGCATTAACCTCGGAAAATCGCAATGGTTGGAGATGGGGTTTTACTCCTCAAGCGGAAATCTGGAATGGTCGTTTGGCTATGATTGGATTTTTAGCAGTCATTTTGATTGAAGTATTCACTGGTGAGGGTGTTCTTCACTTTTGGGATATTTTATAAAGTCTGAATATAGTCTTTTTATAGATTGAATTTTTAGTAATCATCAAATTCTAAGTATTTACCTTATTTCCATCAACACAGTAATTTTTCCATGTCGTATTTTTTTATGACATGGATTTTTTGTATTGGGTTAACGAAATGTGTTTTTAACAAATGCATCTCATTTACTAATAATATAAGGTTTGTAGTTGTGCTGTCTTCGCTTAAGATTTTTGGCGCTATAAGCGGAGCTTTTTCGCAGAGTAAGCGCAGCTACAAATGTATTTTTTTAGGGCTTTTTTAGGGAAATTTCAGGATATATAATCGGCATTAATTTATCAAGTGTTAAACCAATCATCCGGGTACCGTTAGCATAATGCCATAATTGTTCTATTTCATAAACATGATTATTTTGTACAGCTTTTAATTGCTGCCAAATTCGATTATTAGCCAGTTGCTGCGATAGGGTAATTTTTCCTGGTGGGTATGTTTGTACAAAAATAATATCGGGATTGACTAGTAATATTTTTTGTAGCGAAACATTTATAAAACCTGGTTCGAGATTATAACCTTTTGGTTCTAACCAGGGATAATTGCTAAATTTTTGAATAATACTACCAAAAGTTCCGATATTAGTTTCAACAATAAACTCACGACTCAAGGAGTTAATTCTTGACCCTCCCATGAACAACACTGTTTTATAAGCTGATGCAGGAATAGCATTACGATATCTTTCCAAGCGTTTCTGAAAATTATCAATTACTATTTCTGCTTGGGAAACACGATTAGTTAAATAAGATATATCGCGTAGTCTTCGTAATGCAGCATCAAATCCATTTCCACCCATAAGATAAAATGGAATTTGACTACCTAATAATCGTCGGTAAAATCGATGCGGAAATGACCAACCAATTACTAAATCTGGCTGCAGACTGCGGATAGCTTTAATATTAGGAAATATCCAAGAACCTAAAGGTACAAAATTATTCGCTAACTCACCATAAAACTCGGATTTACCTGCAATCCCTTTTGTCAGATAACCAACAGGTTCTAAACCAAGTTCACAGCATACATCTAAAGCTGCTGATGTTAAACAAGCAATGCGTTTTGCTGGCGTTCGCAGTTCAATTTGAGTTCTGGTAAAATCAATTGCACTAAACTTACTCATAAAGCAGAATATTTATTAACCTTAATTTAACGAAGGTAAACTGCTTTTATATGTTCTCAGATTAACTTCTTGTAAAAATTTCTGTATATGTAACTTTGATTCTTCAACAGTTTCTGCAATTTTCTCTTCACATTCACTATTGTTGTAAAAATCGACTAACTCAGCAAAAGCAGCATGAAAGGCTCGATAAGCTTCTGTTCTATACTGAATTGATAGATGTTCTATCTTCATCAACTTTAAAGCCTTTTTGTAGGCTTTTACTAATAACCTTTCCGCTTCTGTTTCTAAATCTCTTATACAATAAACCTTCGCTAAGTTTCGACAAGAAATTACAAATCCGTGAATAGCTATTGGGTTTATTTGCTTTTGCAACCCACTTTCTAATTGACTTTCAGATGCTTCCATCCCCCGAATATAAGCCGCTTGAGCTTGTGAATAAAGTTCCTTGAGCATATATGCATCTCCTTGCTGGATATGTATTTCCCAAGGATGTTTAAATTTCTTCCTACCTGTTGCTATACGTGACATAGCCGCAATTAATCTTTATGAGATTTTTATTAATTCCAATATAGCTTAATTGAGAATTAATATCAATTATCTCGATTTGCTGACTTTACTATAAATAACTTTGCAATCAAATTTAGTATGCAGGTTATTCGTTAACAGAAAAACGAAATCGATTGCATTTACCCGCGTTAAGAGGAGAATTATTTTTGATAGCTTTTTTAGGCTCAAAATCAATACATCCGATAGCTTCTTCAGAACAGGCTAAACTAGGATTTACAGTGCATTTGAGACGATAATCATTAGTAAAAAAATCGCACTTATAACAAGGAATTCTATGTAGCTTTTTGACTTGCTCTGCTCCCTCTTTGAATGCACGAACTACACTAAACGAGAATACAATCATTAAAAATACCCAGAAGCTAATAAAAAAGGCAGCTACCATTATTTCTCCTTACGTCCTATATAAAGGCATTTCTGCAAATATAACCAAATGATTTTCAAATCAGTGTGATGTTTTGCACATATTTATTAAGAATTAATTTCAATTATCAAAAAATTGTTTTCTGAAGTATAAATATTACGCTCAAGCTTTTGTGATTAGAACTGCTATACATATATCAGAAGGCATATAAATATGGTTATACAAACTACCTAATTTACAACTCTGGATAGATTAACTTGAGAAATATTATTACTATCTTGAAAATGAAGAGTTAATGCAAATATTTTTCATTAATCTTAATAGAATTAGAAGCAGGTGTATATAGAATGCCAATTCCAACCAACGAGCGTCGCGATGATATCATTTACTTTTTGCTCAATAAAGTAAAGCATTCCGAAGAGCCTCAAGATATCAGCTACTATCGTAAAGATTTTGAAGGTAAAGTAGTTGAAAAAGACGAAGTAATCGAGCATTTAAAATATACGATGGAAAAAGGTTACTTAAAAGGTGAAATGGTAGATGGAGCTAGCACTTCTCAAGAAGGGGATGAAGCACCATTCGCTGTTTGTAGAAATGCACAAATTACTCAAGAAGGATTAAACGTATTGAGAACCGATTTCTTTAAAGTATAAAATTTGGGGATTGGTAATTGGTAATTGGTAATTGGGGGTTTCCCTCAAGAGCAAATTTCCAAGACAGGGGATTGGGAATTTAGAAACTATCTACCTCCTCTTCCCCATTTAACCTTTTATCTTCCTGCACATTCTCTATAATAAAGATTGCGAATATGAGTAAAAATAATAACAATCGTGAGTAAAAAGCAAATTGAAGACATTTATCCACTTTCCCCGATGCAGCAGGGGATGTTGTTTCATAGTCTTTATGCTCCGGATTCTGGTGTTTATACAATTAGAGTTAGTTTTGAGATTCACGGTAATTTAGATATTGCAGCATTCGAGCGAGCTTGGGAATTCGCTATCAACAAAAATCCGGTTTTACGGACAGCTTTTGTATGGGAGAAGGTGGAAAAACCGCTTCAAGTTGTAGGAAGAAAAGTTAAAGTACCGATTATATTAGTTGATTGGCTGTCTTTGGAATTATCGCAGCAAAATCAACAGTTAGAAGAGTTATTAGAAAACCAGCAAAAACAAGGATTTAATCTGAGTAAAGCACCGTTAATCAGATTGATTTTGATTCGCAAACAGCCACAAGTTTATCAGTTTATTTGGGTTTATCATCATTTATTACTTGATGGTTGGTCTGTTCCTTTTGTACTTCAAGATGTTTTAACTAGTTATAGCGCTATTAGTCAAGGTGAATCTGTAAATAAAACTTTTAATAAATCTCGTATCTACAAAGATTATATTTCTTGGTTACAACAGCAAAATTTATCTAAAGCTGAGCAATTTTGGCGAAATAATCTGGCTGGATTTATAGCACCTACACCTTTTCGAGTTGATAAGAAATTAGAACCAGCAATCAAACATAATTATAATAATCAAAAGCAAGAAATTCAACTTTCAGAAGAAATTACATCGAAATTAAAAACTTTTGCAAAAAGACACCAATTGACTCTGAATACATTGATTCAAGCGGCTTTTGCATTAATGCTGAGTAGATATAGTGGTGAGAATGATATTGTATTTGGTGTAACTAGTTCCGGTCGTCCGACATCACTTGTAAATTCTGAATCGATGGTAGGTTTATTTATCAACACTTTACCGTTACGAGTTCAAGTTGATGGTAAACAAAAACTTTTACCGTGGTTACAGCAACTTCAAAAGCAGCAAATAGAATTACAGCAATATGAATATAGTCCTTTACTAGAAATTCAGCGTTGGAGCGATATTCCTAGAGGTTTACCTTTATTTGAAAGTATTATTGTATTTGAAAATTATCCGGTTGAGACAACTGTTAAATCAGCAATCAAAGACCTAAATTTACAAAATATTTCTACAAATGAACAAAATAATTTTCCTTTAGGATTATATGTAGTCGTAGATTCAAAAATCACGTTAAGAATGCTATATGATGGCTTCCGTTTTGATGATGTAACAGTTATCAGATTATTAGGTCATTTACAAAATGTGTTAGTGGAAATGTTGATTAATTCCGAACAATTTTTATCTGAATTACCTTTACTAACATCGGAAGAAAAACAGCAATTACTTGTTGATTGGAATAATACAAATTGTGATTATTCAAATATTTGTATTCATCAACTATTTGAAGCACAAGTAAAACGCACTCCTGAAAAAATTGCAGTTGTATTTGAATCTCAACAGCTTACATATAAACAATTAAATCAAAAAGCAAATCAGCTTGCTCGTTATTTACAATCTCTTGGAGTTACCAACGAAACACGAGTTGGAATTTGCTTAGAACGTTCTGAAAAGATGTTAATTGGGTTACTGGGAATTATGAAAGCAGGGGGAACCTATATTCCTTTAGACCCAGCTTTTCCTGAAGAACGTTTGAAGTTGATGGTGGAAGATTCTGGAGTTGATTTTATAATCACAGACTCTGGAACCTCACCCCTAACCCCTCTGCTTATTAAGGAGAGGGGAACAGGAACTACAGTTCCTTTCTCAAGTGAGGAGAAGGGGACAGAATCCACAACCCCTCTCCTTGACAAGGAGAGGGGTGATAAAGCAAAGCTTTATCTGGATGAGGTGATTAATCTTGATAATGACTGGGAATTAATCAAACAACAACCTTCAGAAAATCTACCAGTTCAAACAAACCCCGAAAATTTAGCCTATATTATCTACACTTCCGGTTCTACAGGTAAGCCTAAAGGAGTGCAAATAATGCATAAATCCTTGGTTAACTGTCTTGAATCAATGCAGCAAAAACCAGGAATTACATCAAATGATACTTTACTATCTGTGACAACATTATCTTTTGATATTGCTGCATTAGAATTATATCTACCTTTAATTACAGGTGCTAGTCTTGTCATTGTGAGTAGAGAAATTGCAAGTGATGGGATTGAATTAATACGAAGTATCGAAGAAAATCAAGCAACAATAATGCAAGCAACTCCTGCAACTTGGAGATTATTGTTAGCAGCAGGATGGGAAGGAAATCAACAGTTAAAAGTTCTTTGTGGTGGAGAAGTTTTAGATATAAATATTGCAGAAGAATTATTGAAACGTAGTAGAGAAGTATGGAATTTATATGGCCCGACGGAAGCAACAATTTGGTCATCAGCAGCACAATGTAGAGACGTTAAATTTAACGTATCCCAAAATGTAAATACAACTGTGACCATTGGAAAACCAATTAATAATACACAGTTTTACGTTTTAGATAATGATTTACAACCCGTTCCAATTGGTGTTCCCGGAGAATTATATATTGGTGGTTCTGGATTAGCAAAGGGTTATTTAAACAAACCAGAATTAACCACAGAAAAATTCATTGAGAATTCGTTTATTAGTGGAAAAACCTCACCCCCTTCCCCTCTCCTTAGTAAGGAGAGGGGTGTCCAACAGGACGAGGTGAGGTTATACAAAACTGGAGACTTAGTAAAATATCTACCCGATGGTAATTTGGAATATTTGGGAAGAATTGATTATCAAGTTAAGTTAAGAGGTTTTCGGATTGAGTTAGGGGAAATTGAATCAACTTTGATGCAGCATCCCCAGATAAAACAAGCGGTTGTGACGTTATTTAAAAATAATGACGATGAAAAATTAATTGCTTATTTCATATCATCATCTGAGTTATCACAAAATGATTTACGGCAATTTTTACAAGATAAACTACCTGCTTATATGATTCCTTCTAGCTATATGATGTTAGAAGAATTTCCCCTGACTCCAAATCGTAAAATTGACCGCAAAGCTTTACCATTACCAGAAGCTAATCGACCTAATTTAGATAATTATATTAAACCTTCTTCAGAAATTGAGCGAGAAATTGCTCAAATTTGGCAGCAAGTTCTGCAAGTAGATAAAATCGGTATTCACGATAACTTTTTTGATTTGGGAGGACATTCATTATCGATGGTAAAAGTCCATAGTCAACTTCGAGAAAAATTCTCTTCTGATATTCCCTTAGTGGAAATGTTTCGTCATCCAACTATTAGTGCGCTTGTTAAATACTTTAGCAATATTGATGATGAAAGTTCACGAAAAAATAATTCTAGAGATGAGCAAGTTTCCGCTGGTAAACAACGTTTGAAACAGCGTTTAAACAAAAGGAAATAATAATATAACTATTCCCAAAAATTTAATATTGGTGTAGAGACGTAGCACTGCTACGTCTCCATAACTATGCAGGTAAGCTAGAAATCTTAAAAAGATGATTTAAACAATCATTAAACAAAACTAAACTGATGAGTGTTATCCAAACTCAAATTATTAACTTGTACATTTGCAATAATTCCAATCAATTCCGGATTTGACCCATCATTAAGAAATATACCAGTTCCTGATGGTAAACCCTCCGGAGAAGCACCTAATGAATAATCGCTTGCTTCACCGACTAATTGAATAACATCCTTTCCAGTAAAATCCGCAATTAGAGCATAATCATTATTTCCAGAATTGGAAGTATCACCGTCATTATAGAAAACTGACTTAGTACCATCTATAATTTCTCCTCCCAAGATAAACCTGTCACTATCTGCACCACCAGTTAATATATCTACTTCGTCTTTTCCTAAACCTGGAGGAAAATTAGGAGTTGTTCCAAATAAAGTGTCATTTCCTTTACCACCAAATACTTTGTCATCTCCCAACCCACCATTAACTAGGTCATCACCACTATTACCATATACTTCATCGTTTCCTGCACTTCCAAATACTAAATCATCTCCTCTACCACCTTCAGCAAAGTCATCACCGTCACCAGCATCAATAAAGTCTATACCAGTACCGCCAAAAAGGGTATCTGCACCTGCTCCACTATCTAAATTATCTTCTCCTGCACCTCCACGAAGAATATCATTCCCAGACCCGCTACCATCGAGATTATCTCCTGTGAGATTATCATTTCCTTTTCCACCAGAAACAACATCATCTCCATCTCCACCAGTTAAATTATCCTTTCCAGCATCTCCATCAATCACATCATTTCCAGAACCACCAAAAATCAAATCGGCTCCACTTTTTCCTTTAACCGTGTCATTACCATCGTCTGCAAATACAATATCGTCACCGCTACCCGCATCAATATTGTCATCACCACCACCAGCAAGTACAGCATCTCCTCCAGCAAAAGCTTTAATTACATCGTTATCATCTCTACCAATAAGCTGGTCTCTACCCGATGTACCGTTGATATTTGCCATGTGTCTAATTTCACTAAAATTATTTCTACTTATTATGTAGGTGAGACTTTCATTTACTTATCCAGTTTTTTGGAAAATTATTTTAAATTGTTATTGCTACAAATCTAAATGCTTGAAATCTAAATGCGTGGAGACGTAGCACTGGTACATCTCCGAAATTGTGTGGATAACGAAAATATTTGTTAATTCTAACTTTGCGATAATCAATTTTTAGAAATTATCTTTACGAATCTAAATGCGTGGAGACGTAGCACTGCTACGTCTCTATGTTAGTTAACGGTATTAACTAATTAACTATACTGAAAAATCAAATCCGAACACAGCATCGTTGAAATCATTGTCGCTTACACCAAGATTGCTGGGAAGGTCTTCAAAACCGAAGATATTATTTCCACGAGCTTGTAAATGTTGCGCTCCGTCGGGATTCGCTGCGGTAAAGCCAAAATAAGCTACTGCATCATCAACAGATTCAGCAGCATTATTAAACGCATTACCTTCTCCACCTTCGCTTTCAATAAATCCATCAAAACCTAAACCACCACCGTTAGCAATCACAAACGGAGCATACAAGCGACCTCCTTCAAGAATTACATCTCCGAATTCCTCCGCTGAGGTATTGTTGTCCTCATCTCCATCAGAACCCGCTCGTAATACAAAATTATCAACGCGATTTTCAATTGCTGCTAATGCATAACCTTCCTCTCCCGGAAGTATGACAGTACCATCAACCAGAGCTATACCACCATTTGCATCTACTATTTCGTACAACCCTATAAGGTTATCAAATGCTGCATCTGTTCCCAAATCTTCTACATCATCAACAAGTCTCGCAGTAACATCAGTTCCGTCACCTACTGGGGTTGTGTCAAAGATAAGATTGCTTGCTGCATCTGCTTCTTCTGCATTAAATGCAATATTGACAATTTGAGCTTCTTCTAAATTAGATACTTCTGGTTGCATTACCGTACCCGCATCAGTATCGGTGTCGGTATCGGTTTCTGATGACGAACCTAATGGTGGGACTTCAGTATTGGTATCGGGTTCTGGTTCTGGTGCAGGTTCTGGTTCTGGTGCTGGTTCAGGTTCAGGTGCAGGTTCAGGTTCCGGTTCAG
>CAKZYM010000181.1 GCA_937884685.1 uncultured Calothrix sp. | reverse complement strand
AAAGTTGCAGCGTGAGGGGAAGGATGGGGAGAGCGGGAGACAAGGAGACAAGGAGACAAGGAGAAGAATTATTTATTCCTAGCTAATAACTGCTCACTGATGATCCACACCCTCTGGGTGAACAACTGGTAACTGATAACTGATAACTGTTCACTGATAACTGACATGAGTATTTATCTAAAAGAAGGATATATCATTATGACTAGTTTTGTTGAAAATAAACTGCGAGAAATTGATGCTCCTACGCTCAAAGAATTGATGGAAGAAGATAGAGCATTGTTAATTGATGTTAGGGGAAAAAACGAATTTGCAGCAGAACATATCCCTGGTGCTAAATTAATGCCTTTTTCCCATTTTCATCCTGAAAAGATATCAAATGAAGCACGTAGAAAAATTGTTTTACAGTGTAAATCTGATAATTGTTCTCCGAAAATAACTGACAAAATGTTTGCTACGGGATTCAGAGACATTATTTTCTTAAAAGGAGGTTTAGCTGCTTGGAAAAGCGCGGGGTATACTACAGAAGCTAATCCAGAATCTGCAATTGATATGTTTCGCCAAGCTCAAATTACGGCAGGTTGTTTAGTAATTATAGGAATAATATTAGGTGCTTTTATATCCCCGTGGTGTTTAATTATTAGTGGGTTGGTAGGTGCCCAATTAGTATTGGCTGGAGTTACGGATACTATTGCGATGGCGTTGTTACTAACAAAATTACCATTAAACCAGCCGAAGATTAAACTTGACGATATGCTGGCATGAATGACGAAAAATCACAGGAACAAAGAATAAACAGTCAAATGGTTTAGAAAGGACTTGATGATTAAAGGTAAAGAAATATTAAGGCATAAAAGGTTACGCAAACCTTGAATTTGTTCTATTGTAAGGATTAGAAGTTTAAATCCTTTTTCCTTCAGCTACTATCCCTAATTGCATTATGCAACAGAACCAGCGATTTTCACTGGAACAAGCCATAGAACGCAATCCTTTAATTGTTACACCTGAGACAGCTTTAGTTAAAGTGATTGAGTTGATGAGTCAGGGGTTAGTGAAGGTTTGTCCGCTTGGTCAAAATGATTCGACAACGGATGAAGAAGGGGTATTAGCAGCGCATAGCAGTTTTGCTTTGGTAATGCAGGATTCGCAGATAGTTGGCATTTTTACCGAACGCGATATGGTACGGTTGCTTGCTGCTGGTAGGAAATTACAAGGAATGACTATCGCAGAAGTGATGAGCGGGGAAGTAGTAACGCTGAAGATGTCTGAAGTTGAAGACGTTTTTACGGTTCTGAGTTTAACTTGTGACCGAAATATTCGACATTTACCAATTGTTGACGAGCAGAATAAATTTTTGGGGATAATTACCCCCGCAGGAATGCGACGAGCGCTGCATCCTACCGAATGGCTGAGATTTCGCCGGGTAAGTGAAGTAGTGAATACTAAAGTTATTCACGCACCTGCAATATTATCGGTGCTGGACACAATCAAATTAATGGTTGAGCACCATGTTAGCTGTGTTGTAATTGTACGTGGGAATGGGTCATTGGGCATAGGGCATGGAGAATTTAATAATCAAACTATACAGCATATAAGTTCTCCCCCCTCTCCCCTCTTCCCTATCGGAATCATTACCGAGCGCGATATTCTGCAATTTCAGAAATTAGAGTTGGATTTAGCAACCACACAAGCTCAAAAGGTGATGAGTACACCACTGTGGTTAGTAAATGCAGATGAATCATTGTGGTCTGTACACCAAAAAATGCAGCAGCATCATGTACGAAGGTTGGTAGTAGTTGGTGATAAGGGAGAGTTAAGAGGAATAATTACCGAAACCAGTTTATTACAAGCTTTAGACCCGACTGAGATGTATGGGGTCATAGAATTATTGCAGGAAAAAGTAGAACGTCTGGAAGTAGAAAGAAGTGCGCTATCGCAAAGTTATAGTCAGCAATCTCAACTTTATCAACAAGTACAAACAGCACTTGAAGAGCGTAAGCAAATAGAAAAAGCACTCCTCGAAGAAAGAAATTTAACATCTGCGATTTTAGATGTTGCTGGTGCTTTAATTGTTGTTCTTGATAAAGAAGGAAAAATTGTTAGCTTTAACCAAGCTTGCGAAAAAATTACAGGCTATAGCTTTGCAGAAGTTGAAAATAAACAGGTATGGAATTTAATTGTCCCAGAAGAAGTAGAAGCTACTACAAAAGTTTTTCAGCAACTAAAAAGAGGCGAATTTCCTAACCAAAACCAAAATTATTGGGTAGCTAAAGATGGAAATCGCCGTTTAATTAGCTGGTCAAATACTTGTTTAATTGATGATGATGGTTCTGTTAAATATATTATTGCGACTGGAATTGATATTACTGAAAAACATCAAGTTGAAGAAGATTTGAACCGCTTTTTCTCACTGTCTCTAGATATGCTTTGTATCGCTGGATTGGATGGTTATTTAAAACAAATTAACCCAGCTTTTGAAAAAATTTTGGGATATACAAAAGCTGAATTATTTGCACAGTCCTTTTTAAGTTTTGTTCACCCGGATGATATTGCACCAACTTTGGCGGAAATGGATAAACTCTCTCAAGGAATTAAAACAATTGCTTTTGAAAACCGCTATCGCTGTAAAGACGGTTCCTATAAGTGGTTGCAGTGGAACGCAACTCCTTACGAACGAATGCTTTATTCAGTAGCGCGAGATATAACTGAATACAAGCAGACGCAAGAAAAAATTCACGAACAAGCTACTTTATTAGATGTTGCCACTGATGCAATTATGGTTAGGGGTTTGGACAATCAAATATTGTATTGGAATCAAGGAGCAGAGCGTTTATACGGTTTTACCTCAGCAGAAGCATTAGGCAAAAACGCTAATGAATTACTTTACCGCGAGTCTTTACAGTTAGCAGAAATTAATCAAGCATTGCTTGAAAATGATTATTGGAAAGGTGAATTACAACAGGTTAGTAAGACTGGTAATGATATTATTGTTTTTAGTACTTGGAATTTGGTACGCGACGAGCAAGGGAATCATAAATCAACGTTAATAGTTAATACCGATATTACCGATAAAAAGCAATTAGAAGCTCAATTTCTTCGCGCTCAACGTTTGGAAAGTATTGGTACTTTATCCGGTGGTATTGCTCACGATTTAAACAATATTCTTACTCCGATTTTAGCGATTTCCCAGCTTTTACCGTTAAAACTTCCCACAGTAGACGAACAAACCCAGCATTTTTTCAACATTTTAGAAACTAGTGCTAAACGGGGAGCAACCTTAGTCAAGCAAGTGCTATCTTTTGCACGAGGAGTTCAAGGGAAACGTACAAATTTACAGGTTAAACATATTATTGCAGAGATAAGGGAATTTGTTCGCAATACTTTTCCAAAATCAATTGAAATACAGGTAGCTTTACCCGATGATTTACGGTTAATTAGCGCTGACGCTACTCAAATTCATCAGGTGTTAATGAATCTTTGTGTTAACGCTCGCGATGCCATGCCACAAGGAGGTACGCTGGATATCAAAGCTGAAAATATTGATATTGATGAAAACTACATCAAAATGAATCTTGATGCAAGCATCGGAAGTTATGTATCAATTACAGTTTCAGATACGGGTACTGGTATTGAGAAAGAAACTTTAGAAAGAGTTTTTGAGCCGTTTTTTACTACCAAAGAGCAAGGAAAAGGTACGGGATTGGGACTTTCTACCACGATTGGTATTATTAAAAGCCACGGTGGTTTTATCAATGTTTATAGCGAAGTCGGTAAAGGGACAACGTTTAAAGTTTATTTACTAGCGGCACAAACGGTAGAAATTGAAGGAGATGAAAAAACAGAAATTCCAAAAGGAAATGGAGAATTAATCCTTGTGGTAGATGATGAAATGAGTATTAGGGAGACTACCAAAGCATCTGTGGAAAAATACAATTACCAAGCACTCACCGCAAGCGATGGAATTGAAGCAATAGCACTTTATGCTCAATACAAAAATGAAATTAGCACCATATTAATAGATATGATGATGCCAGAAATGGATGGTGTAACAACTATCCGCACTCTGCAAAGAATAAATCCTCAAGTTAAAATAATTGCCGTTAGCGGATTAGCTACGAATGATAGGGTAAGTACAGCAATTAACAGTGGTGCAAAATCATTTTTACCCAAACCCTATACTACTGAAGAATTATTAAGACAACTGCATCAAGTTCTAAATTCTTGATAGTAGCTACTACCTTCAGAATTCTGTAGGTAATTATTAGAAGCTGGTCTAAATTATATAATAATTATCTATTTTAGGTGAATCAACTTTTTCCCTCACAAGAATCTCACATTTATATGCTACTAAGAACAAAGCTGAAGAAGATGGATTATTTAATTAACATCATAAAAATAATTTTGCTTGTTTTTACTTAAGGAATTTATTTCCAAATACCCAGTTGTTTATTTTATAAATAAGAACAATACTTTTAATACCAATGGAAAAAAATAATTTAGACCCCCATTTACATTATTCGGATTGGATTCTTACAGAAAACTATTTCGACCCCGAACAACTTAACTATAAAGAAACTATATTTACCATTGGTAACGGTTATCTTGGTACCCGAGGAAGCTTTGAAGAAGGATATCCTGGAGCGGTAGCTGCTACTTTAATTAATGGTGTCTACGATGATGTACCGATTTACTATAGCGAACTAGTTAACTGTCCCGATTGGCTACCTTTATACATTATTATCGATAACGAAGAATTCCGTTTAGACAAGGGAGAATTGTTTAACTACCAGCGTCAGCTAGACTTGAAGCGAGGTATCCTTAGTCGTAAAATAGGTTGGCGCAGTCCGAATGGTAAAACAATCGACCTTCATTTTGAACGTTTTGCCAGTCTTGCAGACCAGAATGTTTTGGGTTTACGCATTCAACTAACACCAATTGATTTTGATGGACAGATTCAAATTCGCGGTAGTATTGACGGTAATCCAGAAGATAAAGACGGATTCAATCCCTGGTTAATTCTCGACCAAGATTATGGTGAAGCTAGTTCTTGTTTAGAAGTTCGGACTAGAAGTTCTCATCTTAAATTGGGAATGGCATTTAAGTTAGCAGTATCGGGAACTCAAGCCAGATTTAGAGATATTAGCGTTCCTGGTTTTCCTACAGTAGAAGCAAATTTCAATGTTGTTCGAGGAGCTACCGTTACTGTAGAAAAATTAGTTACAGTTTTTACTTTGCGAGATGTGGAAAATCCGATAAAAGCTGCTTGCGAAAAGTTGCAGGAATTACCAAGCTATGAAGAGTTACGAAACCATCACGAACAAGCTTGGGAAAAGATATGGTATTACAGCGATATCGCTATAGAGGGAAGCGCTCAAGCTCAACTAGTTCTGCGGTACAATCTTTTTCAACTATTAATTAGCGCTCCTCATCACGACGACCGAGTTAGCATTCCTGCCAAGACTTTATCCGGATTCGGTTATCGCGGTCATATTTTTTGGGATACAGAGTTTTTTATACTGCCCTTTTTTGTTTTTACTCAGCCCGATATTGCTCGCAATTTACTTACCTATCGCTACCATACTTTGTCAGGTGCGCGACGCAAAGCCAAATATAATGGCTACCGGGGTGCAATGTATGCTTGGGAAAGTGCTGCGACTGGTGACGAAGTAACTCCAAGATGGGCGCCGGGTAAGCATAAGTACGAAGAAGATATTCGTATTTTGTGTCGCATCCAGGAAATTCACATTAGTGCAGACATCAGTATTGCAGCTTGGTTGTACTGGCAGGTTACGAATGATGATGAATGGATGCGCGATTGTGGTGCAGAGATTATTCTTGATACTGCTTTGTTTTGGGGTAGCAGGGTTTATCTGGAGGTGAAGCGCGAATGTTACTCTATCCTTGATGTAATTGGACCGGATGAGTATCACGAAAATGTAGATAACAATGCTTTTACCAACAGAATGGTACAGTGGCATTTACAGAAAGCCCTCGATATTTACGGTTGGCTTTACGAAAAATTTCCTCAAAAAGCGGAAGAATTAGAGCAAAAACTGCAATTAACACAAAAAAGACGTTTACGTTGGCAAGATATTGCCGAAAATCTTTTGATTCCTTTTGATTCAAAAACGGGACTTATCGAACAGTTTGAAGGCTTTTTTAAATTAGAAGATGTCAACCTTGAGGATTACGAACCCCGTACCGATTCCATGTTATCGATTTTGGGAATCAAGGAAATCAACAAGCGGCAGATTCTCAAACAGCCAGATGTATTGATGCTACTCTACTTAATGGAAAGAACCGCTGAAACAGACTACGGTAAAGAGGTTCTAAGAAAAAACTGGGATTATTACGCACCCCGCACCGATATAACCTATGGTTCTTCTTTGGGTCCTGCAATTCACGGACTTGTTGCAGGTTCTCTAGGTAACACGAGTCAAGCTTACGAAAACTTTCGATTAGCTGCACTGGTAGATTTAGAAAATACGCGAGGTAATGCTGAAGAAGGGATACACGCTGCATCCTGCGGTAGTATTTGGCAAGCCGTGATTTTTGGGGTTGCTGGTATCCAATTTACCAAAAATGGTCCTGTAGCCAAACCTAACTTACCACCTACCTGGAAACGCTTACAATTCAAGCTTTACTGGAGAGGTGATTGGCATTCTTTTGATTTGAAGCCAAAAATTAGCAGTGTTAAATCGGAAATCAAAGGTTTTATCTTTGACTTAGATGGAGTACTTACGGATACGGCAGAATTACACTATCAAGCTTGGCAAAAATTAGCAGATGAGGAAGGTATTCCTTTCAACCGCAAAGCTAACGAAGCATTACGGTGTATTTCCCGTAGAGATTCATTAATGAAAATAATAGGAGACAGAAAATATTCCGAGTCACGAATTCAGGAGATGATGGAGCGCAAAAATAGCTACTACGTAGAATTTATTCA
Source organism: uncultured Calothrix sp. (assembly GCA_937884685.1). Taxonomy (GTDB): domain Bacteria; phylum Cyanobacteriota; class Cyanobacteriia; order Cyanobacteriales; family Nostocaceae; genus Rivularia. The sequence goes on along the minus strand of CAKZYM010000181.1, from coordinate 493 downwards.
GCAGATAACATCCCAGGATTTATTACCAGGGGCTAATTATTTAATAGATGAACTGCGAAAAAATGGAATTAAAATTGCCATTGGTTCGGGAATAGCTCCGAAGCTCGATGCAATTGCTGATGGAAACAGCGTTCCGAAGCTGGATACAATTGCTGATGGTAACAGCGTTACCCGTTCTAAACCTGCACCAGATTTATTTTTATATGCTGCAAGTCAGTTAGGATTGCAGCCAGCAGATTGCGTTGTGGTAGAAGATGCTGCTTCCGGAGTTGAAGCAGCTCTGGCTGGGGGAATGAGAACTATAGGTATCGGTTCTAGTGAAAGAGTTGGTGCTGCTCAAATTATTTTACCGAGTTTGGAGGGTGTTACCTTCAAGAATATTCAGCATAAGTTTAGTTTTTGTTTGTCAGAATCATAGGTGAAATTCATGTAGAGACGTAGCATTGCTAGGTCTCAAAAAGTTTTACAACACCCAATGTTAACTGATTAACTA
>CAKZYM010000180.1 GCA_937884685.1 uncultured Calothrix sp. | reverse complement strand
CTGGTGGGTAATGGTTTTAACGACTTCTGTGTACACCGTAGCCTTATTAAGGAGAAGGGTGTACTCTATCTAACTGAAAACTGCTATATAAACCTAAATAGTATAACCGTCAGGAAAAATCATATTTGGTAGCTCATGAGTATACGATAACGGACTCTCATTCCATGAAACCTGTGGCTTTTCACAAACAATTAGTGTTTTATCAGAAGGAATAACGCACCAAATTTCTCGGCAATATGAGATATATAAGTTAAGCTTTATTATAAATGCGCCTAACCCAACCTAAAATCTGAATAGGATTAATTATATTTTTCTATATTGCTATATCTCGGTGCGTTAAGCTGAAGCCACAACGCACCCTAACGAAAAGGACTGAAGTCCTTACTACGAACTAGAAGAAAATAATTGATAATTGATAACTGCTCATTGTTAACCATTAACTGCTAACTAACTGATTTACTGATTTAAGGAATTGCGACCACTCGTAATAAACGCTCCATTACAGTTTGCGCTCTCCTTCCTCCCACGGGAATCAAACGATGACTTAGAACATGAGGAGCAATAAATTTCACGTCATCGGGAATCGCATAATCGCGTCCGGAAAGATACGCAAAGGCTTGTGTAGCTCTGTGTAATGCTACGGTACCTCTAGGACTGATACCTAAAGTAATTTCTTCATCACACCTCGTAGCTCTTACCAGGTCGAGCATATATTGCTGTAATGAAGCTTCTACTTTGATACCGGCACAAATTTTCTGTAATTCTTCAACTTCGGCTAAGGTTATACAAGGTTTTAAATCAGTATATTTGCGACCATCTTGGAGCCGAGATAGCATTTGTAACTCTTCTTGTTCCGTAGGATAACCCAAGCTCAAGGACAGCATAAATCTATCCATTTGCGCTTCCGGCAGCGGGAAAGTACCTTGATATTCAACTGGGTTTTGAGTCGCAATTACAAAAAATGGTGTGGGAACAGCACGAGAGACACCATCAACTGTTACCTGTCCTTCTTCCATTACTTCTAGCAACGCTGATTGAGTACGGGGTGTAGCGCGGTTGATTTCGTCGGCTAGCATGACGTTCGCGAAAATGGGACCTTCCAGAAAAGTGAATTCACCAGTTTTAGGATTCCAGATATTTGTACCTGTAATATCGGTAGGTAGCAAGTCAGGAGTACATTGTAGCCGTTGAAACTTGCCATCAATAGAACGAGCTAAGGATTTTGCAAGTAGAGTTTTACCAACTCCGGGAACGTCTTCAAGTAAAGCGTGTCCACCACCTAACAAGGCAACTAATACCAAGCGGATTGCTTCGGATTTACCAACAATAGTACGGGCTAGATTCTCTGTCAGAGCGTCAATTTTGTCTCTCATGCACCAATAGGAAAATAGGATTTTGGATTTTAGATTTTGGATTGGGGTAAAAAGTTAGGAGTTATGAGTTAGGAGTTAGGAGTTATAAGTTAGGAGTTAATAAAATTACCTATTCCCAATCCCCAATCCGCAATTCCCCATGGCCAATTCCCTTGTTTATTGTTCCCAGAGTCGGAGTAAACTAACACGCTTGATTAAAAAATTTTCTAGCGATGTTGCAGTCGAGTTGAATTTGAGATTTGAGAGCTTCTAAAGAGTCAAATTTTTGTTCTGACCTGAGAAATTTTTCTAATTGGATTTGCAGCTTTTTATTGTACAAATCCCCAGACCAATCTAAAAGATGTACTTCTACTGTGGGATGAGTTCCGTTGACGGTAGGACGATTTCCTATATTCATCACTCCCCAGCGATTGGTCAAAGTTGTATCTGGCTGGTTGATTTCGCTAACTCGGACAGCGTAAACTCCTTTTTGTGGTAAAAACTTATCTTCAGGTAATTGCAGGTTGGCAGTAGGAAATCCGATAGTCCTACCAAGTTGCTGTCCTTTAACTACGGTACCGATGAGCGTATAAGGTCTTCCCAGCAGTTGGTTAGCTTTTTCAATGTTCCCGGTTTCAAGTGTTTGACGAATAAATGAAGTGCTGATGCGAGTATCGTCTTCTTGCAAGGATAAATCCCCTTCATGGGTCTCTAAAGGAACGATGGTAACGGGAATACTATACTTGGCTGCAAGCACCTGTAAATCCATTGCTGTACCGCTGCGATTGGAACCAAAGCAAAAATCTTGTCCAACGCTGATTCTGGAAGCTTGTAATTTCTCAACGATAATTTGTTCTACGAACTGTTCGGGAGTCAAAGCTGACAATTCTTTATTGAAGGGGATTAGTACGAGTTGTTCTACCCCAAGCAGTTCTAAATGTCGGACTTTTTCATCCAAAGGAGTTAACAAGGTTCTAGGTTTTCCCGTAAAAAACTCTTGAGGATGGGGAAGAAATGTAATAACAGTTGGGTAAATGCGTTCTGTGTCTGCTGATTTATGCAAAATTGGTCGGATTACCCTTTGATGACCGCGATGAACGCCATCAAACTTACCAAGAGCAACAGCAGTAGGAGCTTGAATCAATTCGGTTGACGAAGTAACCCACACAGAACACCCATTTTTAGACAGATTTGGCACGTCAATTTTTGGACGAGAGGTTTTACAAGAACGGGAGTAGAGAAGTTAAGAGTTAGGAGTTAGGAGTTAGGAGTTAAGAGTTATGAGTTATCATCATTACTTTATTATTCTCAATGCCCTATGCCCAATCCCCAATTCCTATTATCTATTCCCAATTTGCCATAGCTTGAACTTTGGCTCTCGAATACCAATTTAATCCAAATTTTATAATCAATTTGAGATAAAAGCTTTATTTCAATTACCGACTAACAGGAAAAGTTTTTGATAAAGGAATATTCATTGGAACGTTTAGCACCATTCCTTCTTTAGCCATTACTGCACCGGAAAATCTCTCTCTGGCTTCTTGCCCAATGCGGTCTAAAAACTCATCGTCGTGGGATGGGTCGTGGTGGAAAATTACTAGAGTCTTAACATTAGCGGCTTTAGCTATTTTAATGGCTTCTTGCCATGTAGAATGTCCCCAGCCAATTTTAGGCGATTTTGAGGAGTAATATTCTTCATCTGTATAAGTTGAATCGTAAATAAAAATATCGGCATTATTGGCAAGCCTTAAAACATTTTCATCCAATTTATCGGGATAATGTTCGGTGTCTGTAACATATACCGCAGAACCACCTTGCCAATTGACTCGGTATCCTACTGATTCGCCTGGATGGTTAAGTAGTGCAGTTTCTATGGCAATATCTTCTATGTGGATTGTCTTTCCAGGGTCTACCTGACAAAAATCCAAATTGGACTGCATTATCTGTAAAGGTACGGGAAAGTTGGGGTGCAACATCTGGTCATTTAGACGTTGTTCTACAGTAGAGCCATCAGGTGCCACTGCACCATAAATATGAAATTTATTACCTGCAACAAATCCAGGAACGAAAAACGGAAATCCTTGTACGTGATCCCAATGAGAATGGGTAAAAAATAGATAAGCTTCTAATGGCATTTTAGGTAATAAAGATTGCCCTAAAACGTGAATTCCCGTACCCCCATCAAAAATAAAGCGTTTGTCGCCCACTTGCATCTCAATGCAAGGGGTATTACCTCCATAACGAACTGTTTGGGGTCCTGGGCAGGGAATACTACCACGAACACCCCAAAATTTAACGGTAAATTGATTCTCTGTCCTAGACATGAGTGTTGCAAGTCATCGATTGAGCGGGCGAACAATACAAGAAAGTTACTTTATATAGTCCAATTAATACTGTCTTAGCCTTTCTTATAGAAGGGTGGGTAAAACAGTCACAGCATAAATTTTCTAAGAGTTTTTCGCACTATTAATGCTAGTCACTTTTAAACTTATGTTGTAATTAGTTTAACTATACGTCTACATGTTTTCTTTATAGACGTTTTTACTTTATAACCTATATTTTCCAGTAATGCATTTAACAAGAAGAAAAAGCCTTATTTTTAGTCTAAAAAAATGTAGCTACAACTGAAATTCATCAAAGGGTAAGTGTTTGAGTCCTTCTGCATAAGTGAGATTGTAATGTAAAGGAGTAATACTAATGTAGTCATCGTTGATAACACGTACGTCAATCGGTATATTTTCGGGAAAATTAAAACTTGCTGGTGGTTCTACATCTTCAAGAACCTCTCCTGTTAACCAATAGTAAGTTTTTCCTCGTGGATCTATTCGTTTATCAAATACGTCAACGTAGCGTCGCACTCCCTGACGGGTAAATTTAACTCCTTTGATTTGTGATGATTCAACTGCCGGAATATTGACATTAAGTAATATGGAATCTGATAAAGGTTTTTGGGCTAGTTGTTCTACAAGGACTTTGGCAAAGTTAGCTGCACCTGAGAAATCCTTGGAAGAATAACTATTAAGGCTAAATGCAACGCTGGGGATACCTTCAATTAAGCCTTCCATTGCAGCCGAAACAGTACCAGAATAAAGAATTTCCGTTCCCAAATTAGCACCTTGGTTTATTCCAGAAAGCACTAATTCCGGAGGTGAATCTAACAAAGCCCAAAGCGCTAATTTTACGCAGTCCGAAGGTGTACCATCACAAGCCCAAGCTTTGATGGCAGGGTGAAACACTGATTCGACAATTTCAGCCCTAATCGGTTGATGCAAGGTCAATCCATGTCCCGTCGCAGAACGTTCTCTATCCGGACAAACTACGCTCACCTCATGACCGGCTTCTGCCATAGTATTAGCTAAGGCACGTATACCAGCAGCGTAAATACCGTCGTCGTTAGAAATTAATAATCTCATTCTTTCTACTTTCAAACTGCCATTAGTAAATTTAACAGCAGATGTCAGTTATCAGTGAGCAGTTAAGATTGGTATTCCATTTTCAGCCGTTTTGACTGGTTTGTAGAGACGTAAAATTTTACGTCTCCCGATGGTTAGGAAAAAACGATTCTTTTTTATCTCCCCATGCCCAATTTCCCTTTAAATGGCATTATAAAAGCGTGTGAGATATTGCCCGCTCAACCTCACTAATCAATCTAAAATCTAAAATCCAAAATTATTTGACTGATGACTAGCGATTTACAATCTCAATTAGAAGAATTACGTATTGAAGCTGAAAAAGCAATAAGTAGCGCTGATTCCTTGGAAAGCTTGGATGAACTCAGGGTTAATTATCTGGGTAAGAAAGGTCAGTTGGGGGTTCTACTTCGCGGAATGGGTAAATTAAGCGCTGAAGAACGACCAAAAATTGGTGCGATCGCCAATGTTGTGAAGGAAGCTTTACAAAACAATTTAGATAAGCAGCGTGTAGCTTTGGAAACTGCAAAAATCCAGGCTCAGATTGAAGCAGAAACCATTGATGTGACGATGCCGGGGGTTTTTCGTCCTCAAGGTCGCATTCATCCGTTAAACGGCGTTATTGACAAAACTTTAGATATTTTTGTGGGTATGGGTTATACGGTCGCTGCTGGACCGGAAATGGAAAGCGATTACTATAATTTTGAAGCGCTCAATACTCCCCCAGACCATCCCGCTCGCGATATGCAGGATACTTTTTATCTACCTGACGGAAATCTGTTACGGACTCAAACTTCTTCGGTGCAAATTCGATTCATGGAAGAAAGCGAACCACCGATTCGGATTATTGCACCAGGACGCTGCTATCGGAAAGATGATGTAGACGCAACTCATACAGCAGTTTTCCATCAAATGGAACTTTTAGCAGTTGACGAAGGATTAACTTTTACCGACCTTAAAGGTACTATCAAAGAGTTTTTAGAAGCGATGTTTGGTGAAATCGAAGATATTCGTTTCCGAGCAAGTTATTTCCCATTCACCGAACCTTCAGCTGAAGTAGATTTAAAGTGGAAGGGACGCTGGTTAGAAGTAATGGGTTGCGGTATGGTAGACCCAAATGTGTTGAAAGCTGTAGGTTACGACCCAGAAGTATACACTGGATTCGCTGCTGGTTTTGGTGTAGAGCGTTTTGCAATGGTATTACATCAACTTGATGATATTCGCCGCGTTTATGCTAGCGATTTACGGTTTTTGCAGCAATTTTAAACTAGTTGTTAGTGGTTAGTTGTTAGTTGTTAGTTGTTAGTTGTTAGTGATTAATTCTGGTACTAATTCTTAACTCCTAACTATTAACTATTAACTCCTAACTCCTAACTATTAACTCCTAACTATTAACTCCTAACTCCTAACTATTAACTCCTAACTCTTAACTCCTGACTCCTAACTCTTAACTCCCTAATTTCTGCAATTATCGCAATGTCCGCAACGTAAATTAATTGCTTCTTTCTCAAACCCAAAAGCGGTTAATAAAAATTGCCAGCGACATTTTCTGGTAGTCAAATACTGCTGCATCTGATTTGCAGGATTTAATTGCTGCTTATTGTTATTTTTGGATTCTTTTTTTGAGTTTTTATCAATACTGTAGTTGAAAGGGTCAATCCATTTTAATTCACCCATGCTATGGAGCAAAGAAAGTGCTAAAGCAGCATCGGGAAATTTTTGCGTTACTGCTGCAAATTCTCCTTTCGCTGGTAATTTCTTAATTAATTGTTTAGCTGTAAGCTGCTGTTCGCGCAATTTGTCTTCAAAAAATTTTTGTCTTTGTTTGTCTTCTGGATTCAACAATCCGGTGGGTTCGCTAATTAATGTCATTGCTTCTGCTGGTTTTCCGTCTCTTCCAGCTCGTCCAATTTCCTGAACGTATTCCGATAATAGCAACGGTGCTTGATAGTGAATCACCCATCGGACATTAGGTTTATTAATTCCCATACCGAAAGCTGAGGTACAAACCACAAAGGGTATCTTTCCACCTAACCAGCTAGCTTCAATTTCACGTCTTTCTTCCGCTCCAAGTCCACCGTGATAACTAGCTGTCTTATGACCTTTTTGTGTCAACCATTGAGCTAAGTTTTCAGTGTCTTTCCGGGTGCGAGCGTAAACTAATCCACTTGTTTGTTGATTTTTGTGAATAAATTTTAATAATTGTTGTTGTCTTCCTTGAGGAGTCCAAATAATCCGGACGTTCGGGTTAAGATTACTTCTATAAGGATTCAGTTTAAATACAGCAGGTTGCTGTAGTCGCAAAGTTTCAGATATTACAGTTTGGGCTAAAGGGTCAGCGGTGGCGGTAAAAGCGGCTAGCGCTATTTTCGTTCCTCTTCTTTTTGACTTAAGTAGCGCTGGTCTTACTGCCCCTAATCTTCGATAAGCTGGTCTAAAAGTATCACCCCACTGCACTAAGCAATGTGCTTCGTCTAATATTAAACCATTTATTTCAAGCTCTGGGTGAGATAATCTTTCCCAAACCGGGGGACTGAGTAAAGTTTCTGGAGATAGATAAAGTAATCTTAATTGTTGTCTTTCCAAAGCCTGTAGAGTTTGACGACGTTGGAAAGAAGATAATTGACTGTGTAAAAGTGCTGCTTTGAGTTTACGCTCTCTTAATTCCTGTACTTG
>CAKZYM010000179.1 GCA_937884685.1 uncultured Calothrix sp. | reverse complement strand
ATAAGCTCACACCAACCAATTCCAGCAACTCTAAAAAAACTTTCATAAAAGTTTCACGATGGATTTAAACACTCAGTCCAAACTTAAGTTGTATAAGGTTCAAACAACTTAAGGAGAAAACAATGAGTCAAGCTGCAAAATCCAACAAACCTAGAAAAAACTCTGCTTTCAAACATCTAATGTCGGTTCACTGGTGGATGTTCTACTGCTACATCGTGCTTTTCATTGGTGGGTCTTTTATGGCCCGTTTACCCAGAGATTTTTTTCTACGAGGTTCTCTCTACGATTTTCATAAATCTGTGGGAGTGTTAACGATGGCTTTGTTGACCTGGAGAATCTTGACTTTACTACGGGTTTGGTGGAAAAAGTATACTAAGCGTCTGCCAAAATATAGTCCTGAATGGATGAAAAAATTTGCCCTTCATACTACTCTTTACCTGTTTATGTGGGCTGTTCCTATTAGCGGTTTCTTTTTCTCCAATTCTTTTAAAAGTAATAACGTGCGCTTTTTAGGAATAACTGTACCCGATTTATTTCCTGAAAATAGTGCTTTAGTTGATGTCGGTAGAAATATTCATTTTTGGCTAGCTTATACTTTCGGAGCTTTTATTGTTTTACATGCAGTTGACCAGGGAAAAGTAGTCCGGGGATTCTTTAAACGAATTACAAAAAAACAAAAGTCAAAGGCTAAAGCTTAAAATTAAACAACTCTTGAAATATTTAATTTAAACTATGAATTACAAAGTTTATTCTCCTCAATCAAATCAGCTAAAATCAAAGGTGAGCTTAACTAATTATGTTATTCATCTTCAGCAACATATGACTGATTCTCGATTTAAACAAGAATTAAATAACCAATCTCAAGCACGGTTAGAGTTATTAGCTTCTCGTCAAAAGTTTTAGGAAAAAATATAGGAAACAAAAATCGATGAAACTCAATATTTTTTCTCGAAATCAAAGGGAAATTAACCAAAATAAGTCAAAGTCGTTTCAGCAGAAAATTTTCTCGAGCGTTCGCTTTCGCATTCTCGTATGGTACTTTCTACTTACGACCTGTACTGTATTGGTTTCAGTTGGAGTAACTCGTCAGATTTTCTGCGAATTTCTGCAAAAACAAGCTCAAGATGCTTTAGTTGCTGAGGTTGGTAAATTCAATCGTTTGGTTGAGCAATCTATTAATCAAAATTCAAATCAAAATCCAACTACAAATCAATTAGAATCTGTTGCTAAAGAAGTTTTAACGCTTCACGTTCCTGCCAGAAATGAGTATCTATTAACACTTATAAATAGACAGGTTTTTCAATCCAGCCAGTCACGATTACCAGAAGAAATAAGCGGGAATCCTCAATTCATTAAACAATTATCAAACATTTCTGAATTGACAAGAGACGAATTAATTCTCTCGGACGGCCCTATTTACTATGTAGCCAAACCTATTCAAATAAAGGAAAACAAGGGAATTGTAGTTGCTATTCGCGATGCTAGAACAGACTATCAAACTGGAACCGAGACAATTATTCTAGTCATCAAAGTCGCAACTGTTGTTCTAACTTTGTTTTTTATCATCGCTTGGATAACCGCAGGACGAGTTTTATTCCCGCTGCGACAAGTTACCGAAGCGGCTCGTGAAATTACGCAAACCGATATGTCAAAGCGAATTGCTGTGAGTGGAAGCGATGAAATTGCGGAATTGAGCGCTACTTTTAATGCGATGCTCAACCGTCTTCAATCAGCTTTTGAAAGCCAGCAAGAATTTATTAAAGATGCTGGACACGAATTAAGAACCCCAATTACTGTTATTCAAGGTCATTTAGAAATACTTAAATATCGACCTGAAAAACAAAATGAAACTATTAAATTAGTCACCGATGAGCTAAACCAAATGAGCCGTTTAGTTAACGATTTACTTTTAATTGCGAAAGCAGAACAGCCACATTTTCTACGCATTAAACCCGAAGAACTTGACTGGTTTACTGAAGAATTATATTTGAAATCTCAAGCCTTAGCAAAACGCGATTGGCGATTGGAATCTAAAGGTTTAAGTCCGGTTGCGATTGACAGAGGACGTTTAACCCAAGCAGTAATGAATCTCGTTCAAAACGCGATTAGACATACCCAAGAGAGCGATACAATAGCTCTTGGCTCGGCAGTTCGAGAAGACTATGCTTATCTATGGGTACGTGACACCGGAGAAGGAATTGCAACCGAATTTCAACAGCGAATTTTTGACCGCTTTGCTCGTGCTAGCGATGCTGACCGTTATTCTTCCGGAGAAGGAGCAGGTTTAGGATTATCGATTGTCGAAGCCATTGCTACAGCCCATAATGGCTGGGTTGAACTGGATTCAGCCCTTGGAAGTGGCTCAACTTTTACAATCGTATTTCCCATAACTGAGGATAAAGCGAATGAATCGAATTCTCATAGCCGAAGACAACCCCCACATAGCCGAGTTTATCGAAGCGGGATTACAAGCTCACGGATACACAACTCTTGTCGTTAACAACGGTAGAGAAGTTGCAGATATCGCTAGCAGTAAGGATTTTGAGCTTTTAATTCTAGATTTAGGACTTCCCGGAATGGATGGAATGGAAGTACTCAGACAGCTAAGAGGACGAGGGGAAACGCTACCAATAATTATTTTAACAGCGCGAGACGGTGTGGATGATACGGTCTCGGGACTTGAAGGAGGAGCAGAAGATTACATCACGAACCCCTTTCGTTTTGAAGAATTACTGGCTAGAATTCGCGTCCAACTGCTTAAAGTTCATCAACCCACCGGTAAAGACGAAACCAAACTGCAAATAGGGAACTTAACATTAAATTTATTGACCAGACAAGTTTGGTTAGGAGAAAAAGAAATAGAACTATCAGCCAGAGAATTTAACATCACAGAAATATTAGCCCGTCATCCGATGCAGGTAATGAGTAGAGAACAATTATTAAATCGGATTTGGGGTTATGATTACGACCCAGGTTCAAACGTAGTTGACGTTTATATTGGTCATTTAAGAAGAAAATTCGGTAACGATTTAATTGAGACAGTTCGAGGTGTAGGGTATCGTTTGCGAGGGTGATTATAATTCGTAATTCGTAATTCGTAATTCGTAATTTTGATAAAAAATCTTAGAAAATAAAATTAAAAATTCGTAGGGTGCTGTTACGGCTTTAATATTTATCGCTAAAAATTATATGTTTGAAAATGCCGTAACGCACCATTTAGCAAATTTATCTAATCATCTATAAATATCAAAAATGATTCTCGAAGTCGCAATCTTAAACGTAAAAAGCGGTATGTCAGATGAATTTGAAACAGCATTCAAACAAGCTGCAAAAATCATTTCTTCAATACCAGGTTATATATCTCACGAACTACAAAAATGTATCGAAGTCCAAAACCGCTATATTTTACTCGTCCGTTGGGAAACTTTAGAAGCTCATACCGTCGGATTTAGAAAATCAGCAGAATATCAAGAATGGAAACGACTTTTACATCATTTTTATGACCCGTTTCCCGTGGTAGAGCATTACTATTCTATTGTGTGATAATTTGAAAAAATTAATCATAAATTAACATGTCTCATAATTGCCTAGAAAACATTTACAACTACTTAAAAATTTCCGATAAAATTGCTACTGCGGGACAACCTTCTGTAGAACAGTTTTCCTATATCAAAGAAGCAGGTTATCAAGTTGTTATCAATCTTGCATTAAAAGATTCTTCTAACGCTTTACGTAATGAAAAAGAGATTGTCGAAATTGAGGGAATGCAATATATTCACATACCAGTCATTTGGGAAAATCCGACTGAGGATAAGTTAAAAGAATTTATTCAAGTAATGAAAATCAACCTTGATAAAAAAGTCTTTGTCCACTGTGCAGCAAATAAGCGCGTATCTGCTTTTGTATATTTATATCGTCGCTCCGAAGAAAGTATTGATGAGGAAATAGCCAAAAAAGATTTACATCAAATTTGGGTTCCGAATGAAATTTGGCAGCAGTTTATTCAAGAAGTCGAAAATAAGTAGAATTAAATGATGACTTATAGAGTTTTAATTCTTTAAGCAACAAGTTATAAACACGGTATCTTAAAGATATCGGGTTTATTTTTTTCTCAAAATTATGACACTTAACAACGTTCGCGAACATTTTGAACAAGAAGCATTTAGTTACGATAATTTAATCCTAAAATTGATTCCCTACTATCACGAGCAACATCAGGTGATGTTAGACATGATAGATTTTCCCAACAATGCTTCTATCAAAGTACTTGATTTAGGCTGTGGTACGGGAGTTTTATCCCATCTTGTCCTGAAAAATTTTCAGCAAGCAAATCTCGTAGCTTTTGATTTCTCAGAAAATATGTTGAGAGCTTGTAAAAATAATTTATCTGCTTACCAAGACAGAATTAAATTTCAGCAAGGTGATTTCGCTATTGATGATATCGGTTCCGATTATGATTTGGTAATTTCTGGTTTAGCCATCCATCATCTCGATGCTGAAGGTAAACAAGCATTATTTAAAAAACTGTTTTCTAAAATGAATCCCGGTAGTTCATTGCTGATTCAAGAAATTGTCAAAGGTGTTTCTGAGGAATTAACTCAAAAATATGAGAAATTATGGCGTAAATTTATTAAGGATAACGGTGAAAATGAGAATTACTGGTTTGCTAAGCATTTAGAAGAAGATATTCCTGATTCTGTGGAAAACCAAACCCGATGGCTAGCAGAAAGCGGTTTTGTAGATGTCGGATGTCACTTCCGCTATCTTAATTTTGCAGTGTTCGGTGGAAGCAAACCAAAAATAAACTGAAAGTAAATCAAAAATAAAATTAAAATTAAAATTAATAAAATACTAAAATTAATAAAATATTAAAAATTATTTTCTGATTACAACTTTGCATCCAAACGTGATAACGTTTATAACTCGTTGCA
>CAKZYM010000178.1 GCA_937884685.1 uncultured Calothrix sp. | reverse complement strand
AAATTAGAAAGAATTGAAAAACTTATAGGTAGCAATCCCAAGCGCTGACTAAAGCATCTCAAAAAAATATTTTTTAACATTGGGATTATCTTCAGTTGTGATTGGAAGTGTTTATAGTAGTGCAAACGTTCTCAGTCTTTCCGCGAAATTATTTACTTCCTACCAGGAATCCGGAGCAGACATACGAATGGTATGCAATTGTTAATTCCTTATTATTTGGTCATATCAGAATTAACAATTGCGAGATGTCATATCCCTAGCCAAGGCTGTAAGTCCCTTCGCTTTACTTTTAAAAATCTTCGGTTTTCGGAAAGGACTTTTACTGTTTGGCTTTGCCCCACTTCCCAAATTTCTACTCGTTCCCCTTTATAATCAGCGTCACGATTTAGTCCTGGCTGCCAAACAGTTGTAGCAGCTTTCTTGATATGGGCAATTTGTTCGGGAGTACATTGAGAAACTGCTGCAATTAATTCGGATTCAGAAGCATTCAACACTAGCTGCCCCAGTTCATAAATATTGTCCCATAGAGCTAACATCAGCGAACGCATGGACGGTTTAGCTTTGGGTTTTTCACTATTGACTTCTTCTTCCTCTTCTTCTGAATTAACTAAAAGTGGTTCGGAAGTCTCCCAAGGGTCATCAATTAAAACGTCCGCCCCAAGGAATGCCCTTTCCACATTGGAAGAAATGTCCTCTTCATCGAGAGCGAACCCGTTACCAGAAGAATCATTACTTTGCTTATGAGTTAATTGATTGTTATTTTCAACGTCATTCCTTATAGAAACCCCATGATTGTTAATTTCAACTTCCTCCCTCGTGGAAGCGCAATGACTGTTAGTTTCAACTTCACTCTTCATAGAAGCCCCATGACTGCTAGTTTTAACTTCCATTGGGGAATTAGATAACGGTGAATTGTTGCTAGTTTCAACGTCCGCGTTATTTGAGGTTGACTGATTATTAACTTCAACGTCCCCCCTCGTGGAAGCCCCATGATTCGACGTTTCAACTTTGGGAAGTTGCTTTTCAACTAGTGGATTCGACGCTTCAACTTTGTTAAGAGTTATTTCAACTTCCGAGCTTGCTGTACTGTTACGATTTATTTCAACTTCCGAGCCTGCTGCATTATTAAGATTTGTCTCAATGGCAGTTTCTAGCTGCGGACCATTTTCTGTAAGCACAATACCAGGAGTATTTTCCGCCCAACGTCGCACCCTATCGCGTAGAAGTGGCGCATTCCACTGTGCTTGTTTACAAGCAAGCTTTCGTTGTAAAGCAAGTATTGGCTCTTCTTCCACACCTCTAAGAGCTGGCACTTCTACCCCTTTAAGTACGGGAGCGGATAAAGACGGTAAGGGCTTAACATCAACCTGGGAATGTACCGAACTGAAATCAGCCGTAATATCAGAAGGGGTATTTGCTTTACTCGGAAGCGATATTCGCGTACCACGCTCGATTACCGCATCCAAATTCTCCATCAATTGTCTTACATTTTCTGGTGTTTCATCGGGAAAGATTTCAATAAACCAAGAAGGTAGAACATTTGCTGCGATGGCATCACAGCTTTGAGCTTGGTGAACTTTTTCTGTGATAGCCCGAACTTCGTTCATGAACTGCGGGAATAGCACCGCCGTGGTCTTATCTTGATTGCGGTAAAACTCGCTATAAGCGTTACCGTAAGCGTCAGTCTCCCATTTACCTCCTTGGGGCTTATAGTGACAATTTGCCCTCCAATTCAAGAATGCCGGGAAAGGTCTTCTGATTGCTATCTCCCATACTTCTTGAACTGCATCTTGAGAAACAGTTCGTTTTACTCGAACAGGGGGAGAAGGCAAATTTCCAGAAACCTCATTATTTCGATTATCCCGTACTTCCGAAACTCCCGGAGAATTATCTTCTTCTGAGATTTTGGGTTTTTCCGATAATTGTTCTTTATCAGTGGGACTTACGGGGTTAGACCCACTACCTGTACTTGAGAAACTAGCTTTTTTTTCTTTCTCAGAAGAATTTTTCCCGTCTTTGGTAAGAGAAAGGTTTTCTTTGTATATAGATGAAGATTCCATCTGGAATTTTCGGTCGTTCGATTCGGAATCATCCGATGTTCTATTTAGAAGATTGGCTTCTAGAGCGGGTTCTAGCGATTCTGAACTTTTAGCTTCGGATTTTTCTTCTTGGATTTCATCTTCTGTCTCGTCTTCAAATGGGTTCGAGCCAGTAAGTTCAATGATTTTTTCGATGCATAAAGTAACCCAGGTTGTGTTGTTCCAGGAACTAAACCCCACTGGCTTTTCTTTCTTGAGGCTATGTCTCTGCTCCCCAAAAGTTGTTTTTTCAATCAAACCAAACTTAGCAAGCGCCCTTATCATTTTTCCAAACTGACTAACTGTTAAGCTCTTAATTTGGGAAACCCATTTTTGATAAGTATTGTAAATCCAATTTTTTCCATCTCGTGTCATACGACCACACCCTTCTTTTTTTAGCCAGTAGGAAAGTTGGCTTAAGAAGATGGCTGCTTCTCCTGGATGAGGAATACCTAGTTTTCGTAATGCTCCTGCTAGTTCTGGGTAGTAGAGTAAGGTGTATTTCATTGTCCTAACACCTCGTAGCGATTGGTGTACGCAGTCTTCTCACCGTTTTTAGGAGAGCTTAAAAAGACTGGGGATGTTTCTTCGCAGCAATTAACTTTCTCAGATGCTGGGTTTGGTTCGCGCCACTTGTAATAGTGCTTGTCGCTGAGTCGAAAAGTAAATTTTTGTTGAGTTTTAGTTAGTACGGTAGCTTTCACGATTATTTCTCCAAAGTTGGGGTTTTTCCTGTCTTTGGAGTCGGGATGCCGTGCCAATCAACCACTACGCTTTGGATTCATCGCTAAAAATGTAACAACTGTAACTTTTTGAGAGAAAAGTTAGGGTCAGTTTGGGTATATTTGTATATTTTTAGCTCTAAAATGTTCACCTACAGATGTACGA
>CAKZYM010000177.1 GCA_937884685.1 uncultured Calothrix sp. | reverse complement strand
GAGTTAGGAGTTAGGAGTTAGGAGTTAGGAGTTAGGAGTTAGGAGTTAAGAATTTTTTGACTAACCACTATCTATCGACAGAACCCATCACAACATCAATGCTTCCTAAAATCACGAAAATATCTGCGACTTTAACACCTTTAATCAATTGGGGTAATGCTTGTAAATTATTGAAATCAGCGGGACGAATCTTCCAACGGTGAGGAAACATATTGTCGTCACCAACTAAATAAATTCCTAATTCTCCTCTACCAGACTCGACCCGGACGTAATGCTCTCCTTTGGGAATTTTAAATGTAGGTGGGACTTTTTTAGCTATATATTGATAATCGAAACTATTCCATTCCGACTTTTTACCCTCTGATATTCGCTTTGCTTCCAGATTTTCGTAAGCACCACCGGGTAAACCTTGAATTGCTTGCTTAATAATACTTACAGACTCGCGCATTTCTCCCATCCGAACCAGATAACGAGCCAAACAATCACCGCTTTTATCCCACTTTATTTCCCAATCAAAATCGTCATAACATTCGTAATGGTCTACTTTACGTAAATCCCATTTCACTCCGGAAGCTCGCAACATCGGGCCGGAAATACCCCAGTTAATGGCTTCTTCACGACTAAGAACTCCTATACCTTCTACTCGACGACGAAATATCGGATTATTGGTAATCAGTTTTTCGTATTCATCTACTTTGGGTAAAAAATAATCGCAAAATTCCTTACACTTAATTACCCAACCATAAGGTAAATCAACAGCAACACCACCGATGCGAAAATAATTGTGGTTGACCATCCGGTATCCTGTAGCAGCTTCAAATAAATCGAGAATCATTTCTCTATCCCGAAGCGTGTAGAAAAACGGACTATGTGCCCCGATATCACTGATGAAAGGTCCCAACCATAGCAAATGATTCACAATCCGCGCTAATTCCAGCATGATGACTCGAATATAGCTAGCACGTTTGGGAATTTGAATATCGGCTAGCTTCTCTACAGCGTTAACTGTAACCGCTTCATTGAACATTCCACCGTAGTAATCCCAACGACTAACGTAAGGAACGTACATGATATTAGTCCGATTTTCGGCGATTTTTTCCATCCCCCGGTGCAGATATCCTAAAACAGGTTCGCAATCTACTACATCTTCTCCATCAAGGGTGACAACGATTCGGAAACACCCATGCATCGCAGGATGATGGGGACCGAAATTAATCGTCATCGGTTCGGTTTTAGTCTCAATTCTGGGCATATTTTTCTCCCATATTTCAAGAAGTAAGGAATAAGGAATAGAAAATCCTGTTATTCATTGCAGTTTTCAGAGAGTCCAATACACTCGCTAGCTCACCCTTCTCCCTTAATAATGGGAAAGGGGTGAGGTTCACCTGTATTTCATCGAAGTGAAAACCGCTATATTTTTCTACTTCCAATATGAGAGAATTATTTTTGAGGGTCTTGCAAATTCGTCCGATTTTTTTGTACGTTTTTGGGATGTTTGCCGCTCTGTTAACTCCCTAATTGCAATTACAACTGTAAAGGCTGACCTATCCCATTACTTTTTCACCTCTATTTACTCGCGATAACATCATCATTCAAAATTTCTAAACTAGACTCAATAATGGCAGTGGGTGGATTTTGGAGTAAAATCGCGGATGCATCTTTACCGTTCGTCAACACTGTATTTACATAACCACCGTCATCGGGTAGGTAATAGCTCAAAGAATTGTAACCGAAGGAATTTCCTACGAACGACCAGGTTTTCCCCCAAGGTTGGCTTGCTTGTTCTGGTGTTTCTAATACTCCAAGTCCGTAACGTTGTTGACCAGATAAGCCAGTATCGACAAAGTTTACCAATTCATTTAAACTATTTTTGTCTATTAATTCACCTTCAAATAACGCTTCTTGAAATCTAGCTACATCTTCAGCATTCGAGAAAAGACCGGCTGATGCACCAAATGCAGACAGGTTTTTGATGTCGAAATCAGTTATATTACGTGGTGATTTACCAAATTGATTTACATAACTATTTGCAAGATTCTCTGGGGTTTCTTCTGGTATTCCGTAGAAAGTATTCTCTAATCCCAATGGTTCAATGACATTATCTTCCATCAATTGAGCAAAACTTTGTCCAGTTGCTTGTTCAACCATTAAAGCAGCGATGATATCAGCGGTATTTGTATAAGCCCAAGTTGGTGATGATTGAAATCCAGAGAAAAGTGGTTGGTCATAAACATATTTCACAATTTCTTCCGGAGTTTTGTCTGCGAAGGTATCAGCATCTACATCTGCTGCAAACTTTTGGGTAGAGTTAAAGCTAGGAATACCGGAGCTACCGTTAAGCAATTGACGTAGGGTAATATCTTCACCACCAGAGATATTTTTAGCAATTTCAGGTAAACGTTGACCCAAAGTGTCGTCCAAGCTGATTTGACCTGATTCTACTACTTTTAATACCGTTGCTCCGGTAAAAGCCTTAGTAATGCTGGCAATACTGAAGATATCATCAGACTGCATATTTTTTTGCGCTTCTATATTAGAAAATCCCGCAGCACCTTTCCAGGTAAACCCGTCGGGAGTAACAATTGCTTGAGTTACACCGGGAGATTGCGAAGTTGTGATACTTTTTTCGAGGTTTGTTTGCAGTTCGTTTGCTAAAGTTGCATCCCCAAATATAAAGCTTTGAGGTGTCAAACTATTTTTATCAACATCCATCAATATTGCTAGAGGCTGACCATTCTCATAAATAGTGGTTGACGATTGGTCGTTTTTAAACGTTAATGAGTCGAAAGTTACTCCCAAGCGACCAATTTTAATAGTATCTGTCCCAACATGAAAGTCTGAAATAGTGGTTGGTTTGTCTGGAATATCCCAACTACTAATCCAAAATTCGTCAGCACCTTTCCCACCAATCATTAAATCTCCACCATCACCGTCAATCAAAACATCATTTCCTCTTTCACCAACCAACAAGTCATTATCGGTACCACCATTGATGATATCGTCTCCTTGTTGACCATTAAGGGTATCATCACCAGCTAAACCGTAAAGCGTATCATTAGAATCTTCACCTAAGAAAAAATCAAAATTTTTAGTTCCTCTGAAAACCAAAGTCTCGTCTGATGCGGAAGACGATGGCAAACTACTTCCTAGACTGGCTTCTTGAGGTAGAATGTTACCTGATTGATTTGATGTTAATCCTGAAAGTGTACTACCAATATCCTGAATCGTAAGAGCATCAAACTCGTTCATATTAAAATCAAGCATACAAGTCCTCATGTAAACTTTTGGAAGCTATAAGAATCCGTGCGAGCAATTTAAATTAAATTAAGGTAAATATGTTTAATTTGCTTTCAATACAGAAACTTAATGCTGATTTCGCATACTTCCAATCGATTCTAAATGAATTATTGATTTATTGACACCAGAAAAAAATATCAATGTTGCATTAATCAATCAAGATTAATTATTTACAAGAATGCACCATTTGCTTCTAACCTTGTCTGATAATAGGATTACATGAAAAAGCAATATAAAATCTACTGATAAAATACTGTATTATTTTTAATAATTTAATTTTTTCTTTAGTAATTACTCGCGAAATGCTAAATATAAGTTCATAAATATTGATGATTTATTAGATATATAAATAATATCTAAACTATTTTTTTATTTTTCCCGGAGTTACACCAACTATTTTTTTGAAATGTCGATTTAAATGGCTTTGATTGGCAAAACCAACCATCAAAGCAACTTGTGCAATACTGAATTTCCCACTCAGCAATAATTCTTTTGCACGGTGAACGCGAATCTTAATTACATATTGATGCGGTGTCATTCCCATTGATTGTTTAAATAAATGACAGAAATAATGCGGACTCATATGTAATAACAGAGCTAATTCTTTTAATCCCAAATTTTTATCTAAATTACTTCTGATATATTCAATAACTAGTTCTATCTGACTTTTTGATAAACCGCTGAGATACTGTTTAATCTTCGGTTTTCGTACAGAATAATGCTGTAATAAATGTACCGATAAAGCATTTACCATTGTCTCTGCATACAAGCGACTTCCTGATGGATTATTTTGTAAAGCATCTTTAATTGCAAGTCCAATTTGTAAAACTAAAGGGTCTGGTGTAGCGAAATGTGGCAAAAGTTGAACTTGTTCTGGTTCTTTTGATTCATCAATAGCAGCAGCAAAAGCTTTCGTTTCAATACCCAACATGATAAAATCGCCTTCCGCATCCCAAGCACACTTTTGACCAATATTTGCGGGAGTGATTACTATATCACCATTAACTACTGAGTCACGGTGGAAACGTCCATCAAGTTCTCTATCTGCGTGAATAGTATAGTTATTATGAGTAAAAATCGTAATACTATGTGCTAGGGGACTTGATAATTCAGGAGTTTCGTAGATGGGTTGAAACATGTACCTAAAGTAAACCCCATCCCATCCAGCATTTTGACTTGTCAGAATTGGTTTGTAAGGAAAAATTTGGTTTATCTCATCTTCTTTAGTTATGACTAAAGGCTGTTCTTCTGACATAACCAAAATCCAACTCTACATCTGTAATGTATCAAAAATTTGATGAAAAACCTCACCCCCTTCCCCTCTCCAAGTTAGCGGCTACGGTGTACACAGAAGTCTTAGAATTTGCTTTCACAGCGTTTTTATCCCCCCTAACCCCCCTTAAAAAAGGGGGATTTAGGGGGATCTGACGAGATGTGTGTACACGGTAGCCTTGTCAAGGAGAGGGGTGTCCGTTAGGACGGGGTGAGGTTTTCATGAAGAAACTTATTTCCTCAGCATGAGGTTAATTACCGCACAATAAAGCTAAGATTTTATTAATCCAGTTGTAGAAAAATATTATTTCCTGTGGTTCAGCAACATTCACAAAACCTCTTCAATTCTGAATTAGAAAAAAAATCAGTTGAAGGATTTAAGTTTGGCTGGTTTGAAAGGTTTTGCCTGTGGTATCCTCCAGGCTGGCTAATTTTATTTAACCGTCACTGGCAACATTATCATGATGACCCGGATGGTTGGAACTGGTTGGAATATATTTTATTTTTAATTCCTTTAGGATTTTATCTTGCGTTGTTAATTCGCTGGTTGCGTTTGGGTTGTCGTTTTCCACGTGAGGGAACTACAAAATTTAACTCTAATTATCAAATAGCGTTTCGAGAAGAGATTTTACAGCCAATTATTGAATATTACTATCGTGGTGAATTAAAACAACTGGAAAACTTGCCGCAAAATCAACCGATGATTGTGGCTATGAATCATGCAGGGATGAGTTTTCCTTGGGATATTTTAACATTAGGATATCTATTAAATAAAAATCATGAATGGGCGGTATATCCTTTAGCTGGAGTCGATTTATTTGAACATCCCTGGATAAATTGGTGGCTACCACCGGGATGGTCGCAGGTTTTGGGTGGTGTGAAAGCAAAGTATGATGATTTTGAAGCTGCAGTTAAACAAAAAAAGATTTTATTGTACGCACCGGAAGGTTTGAGAGGACCTGGAAAAGGCTGGTTTAAACGCTATCAATTACAGAAGTTTGATATTAGTTTTGTACAGTTAAGTCAAAAATATCAAGTTCCAATCTTACCCGTTATTTGTATTGGTAGCGAAAAGCTGCATCCTTATACTTTAAATATTAATTGGTTAAGAAAATTATTTGGTTTACCTTTTTTACCAGCATCACCTTTTATTCCTTGGTTTGCTATTTTTCCTAGTATGGGAATTTGGGCTGGAAAAAGTAAATTAAATTATTTTATTCAACCTTTAGTGAAAGTTGATAACGCTAATAATCGCAGGGATTTTTATCAGAAAGCCCAGGAATTGAGAGAAGAAATGCAGGGAGAGATTAATCGGATTTTATAAGGTATTTGTTATTAGCTTTTATAGTAGTTATTAACTCTTCTAGAGTGAATGCTTTTATTATAGTTAGAAGCGGATATAGTAATTTTAGCTACGGGATTTCGTCAGGATATAACTTTTTTAGAAGAAAAATATCGTCAGCTAGTTATAGACGGAAAAGGAAACTTTCATTTATTCCGTAATCTGATTCATCCAGAAGTACCTAATATGGGTTTTATCGGATATAATTCTAGTCTTTTTTGTCCGCTTACATCTGAAATCGGAGCATGGTGGTTAGCAGAATATGCTATCGGAAAATTAGTTTTACCTTCGCTTTCTCAAATGAACCAAGAAATAGATATTCATCTGAATTGGAGTATGGATAATATACCTCCTGCTTTTGCTTACGGTACTTGTGTTTCTCCTTTTGGTTTTCATTACTTAGAAGATTTAATCGAAGATATGGGTTTCAAGATTTTTGGTAAAGGTGCTAAGCCGCTTCAAGGAATGATGGAAAGAGTTAAACCATCTGTTTATCAGCCAATTCGGCAGCAATTACGCAGTAAAAAGTCTTTGTCTAGAGAAGATACTACTGTAAAAGAAGTTGCAAAAATTATTTAAAAGTATTAATTTTCATTAACTCCAAATCGATAACCTTTTCCATAAACGCTATGAATTAATTGCGTTTCTCCTTTAACTTCTATCTTTCTTCTTAGAAGACGAACTAATGCAGCAATCACATTACTGCTTGGTTGTTCGTCTTCTTCCCATAAATTTTGCATGATTTGTGCGTGGGTTAAAAGTAACCCTGGATTTTCCATCAAATATTGCAGTAATTGACTTTCTTTTTCCGATAATTCAATTACTCTCCCTTGACGGTAAGCTATTTGATTTTGAGAATCTAATTCTAAATCTTCTACAACAGTTCTTTTGTTATTAGTAGTATACTCTTCTACACCTGCACGGCGCAGTAAAGCTCTAACTCTTGCTAATAATTCTCGTAATTCAAAAGGTTTTACTAAATAATCATCAGCACCAGCATCTAAACCTTCTACTCGGTCATCTAAAGTATCTTTTGCTGTTAAAAATAGTACAGGTGTTGTAATACCTTGCTTTCGTAATTGCTGACAAATTTCTAAACCAGTTTTTCCCGGTAGCATCCAGTCTAAAATAAATAAATCATAATTACCTTTCTGCATTAGTTCGCTTCCGGTTGTACCATCAAAAGCAGCATCAACTCTATAACCTTCGCGAGTTAATAAGCGAGTCAAAGGGTTGGTAAGTTCTGCTTCGTCGTCAACTATTAAAATTCGCATCTTTCTTATTTCTGATTTTGGATTAATAAATATATTTGGATAAAATTCAATCCTAAATAAATGGTAGGTTACTTAGAGAGGAAAAGATTATAAGTTGTAATTTTTAAGTCCTCACTACTAAATCCTAACTTTTCAATCCAAAATCTAAAATCCAAAATTATGCTGACTGTTGCACTACCAAAAGGTGAACTTCTCAAAGAAAGTATTCGTTTGCTCAAATCTGTAGGTTTGGATTTTAGCGCTTTTCTAGCTCCGGGAAATCGTCAATTACAAATATTGGATGCTAGTGGAACAGTTCGAGGAATTAAAGTCAGAAATTACGACGTACCGGTTTACGTTGAATACGGACAAGCTCAACTCGGTATTGTTGGTGATGACGTATTAAGGGAGAAGAAACCGAATGTAGCACGTTTAGTTGATTTAGGTTTTGGTGGTTGTCGGATGTCGGTAGCTGTCAAAGCTTCTAGTCCTTATAAATCACCTTTGGACTTACCTGATAATTGTAGAATCGCATCCAAGTTTGTAAATTCGGCTCGCGATTATTTTCAAAGTTTGGATTTTCCTGTTGAAATTATACCGCTTTATGGTGCCGTGGAATTGGGACCAATTACCGGAATGTCGGAAGCGATTGTTGATATAGTTGCAACGGGAAAAACTTTGAAAGA
>CAKZYM010000176.1 GCA_937884685.1 uncultured Calothrix sp. | reverse complement strand
TTAAAAATAGAAAAACCCGCTGTGGCAGCGGGCTAAAATAATCACAGAAAAACTAAATTCTTGATTTTTTATTTACTTTTTGTTTACTTGTAGTTAAATATTAGAAAACGGTAATTGACCTTGTAATAGCGACTCAGGCTTAACACAATAAGCACAATTGCAGCTAGGATGGTCAAGAATAGGATTAGAGCTATCCACCTGATTTAAAGTTGCCAAACCCTGAACTGCTTCTACTGAAGTTGAATTAATATTAGTTGCAGATGCAGAATTTACAGGAAATGCTGCTGCGGGATTCGCTAAAAACAACATGGAAGCGAAAATTATGGGTAAAACAAATAAAACAAGCTTTGCGATTATCATAATTTATAATTTATGCACTGTACGGTGTCCCCTTAAACCTATGATATCTTGATAATTGCTGAGTTGGCAGGTAGCAGTGAGCAGTGAGCAGTTAAAAGTAATTACTGTCTACCAGTAATTGTTTCCCAAAAAATTAATTACCGATTACCCTTAATTCTGATGGTTTGTAGTAAGGGATTTATCCCTTAATCTTAGAATTGAGGTAGCAAATCCTCACTACAAACCCAACATATTACATGGGACAGATTAATAGTCACTGTTCACTGTTCACTGATAACTGTTCGCTTTTCCCCAAATCAACAACTCACCATTATCTCCACCTGCGGCAATTTTATTACCTTGAGGATGCCAATCTATACAGGTGAAACCATCCTTAACACCAGTAATAATCTGCGAAACTTCTTGAGCATTTTGCCACAAACATAACCAACCGTCGCTAGCAGCAGAAGCGAGTAAAAAGCTTTCAGGAGCAAAACTCATAGCTTGAATAATACCAGCGTGATTGGTGAGAACTCCTCCTTCCCAATCAGAATCTTCTCCAGGTTGCTTTTCCCACAGTACAATGCCATCCATACTAGAACAAGCGAGTAAAGGTGAACCAGTATCGGAATTTATTTCTGACCATACAACTTGACGTATTTTACCGGGAAAACCATGCAGAAACCACGGTCGCGGGTCATCTTCCGAAAATAGTAATTCACTTTCTACAACAGTAATAGTTTTGTCCATATTACCGGAAGCGAGATATCTCCCATCAGGAGACCAAGCCATTGCTAAACTCGTTGAAGGAACATCCACAATATATGGTTCATTGTTCCAGCTTTGAGTATTCCAAACTTTAACTCCACGATGTCCGCTGATAGCAAGATAATTCCCATCATTTCGCCAGTCAATACCCAAAGCAGAAGAATTATCAAAATCTAAATTGATAACCAAACTTTTGGAATCAGCATCCCAAACTTGTACCTTACGTCCCCAACTGAAAGCTAAATGATTGCACTTAGGACTCCAAGCAAGTTTATCAACCCAACCAAATCCATCCAAAGTGGTAATTAACTCATTTCCCTGCCAAATTTTAACTTGTCCATTTTGTCCAGCAACCGCAAAAAAACTACCATCGTGGGAAAAAGCAGCGCAATCAACAGATTCATCATTAGCAGATTGCAAAGTAATTAAATCATTATTTTGCCAAAATACAACTTCCCCAGCAGCAGAAGTTGCAGCTAAAACTTCACCATCCGCAGACCAAGTAACAGCGGTAACGTAATCTGAAAGAGATTGAGATGATATGAGTTTAAATTCTTGCGAATCAACGGTAGATTGAGACATTTTTTAAAGTTAGGAGTTAGGAGTTAGGAGTTAGGAGTTAATAATTAATATTTTAGACTTCTACTTATCTCTTTATCCTCCCATGCCCAATCCCCAATCCCCAATTTTCTAAGCAACACAAGCTCTAAATTCTTCTCTCAATTTCGCTTCATCAAGATTTCGTCCGATAAACACGAGTTCATTTTTACGAGTTTCAGTTTCCTTCCAAGGTCTATCCGGGCTTCCATCTATCTTCTTTAGTACTCCTGGGAACACAATTCTATTTTCTTCTCCAGCAATAGGATAAATTCCCTTGGTACGGAAGATATCGGGTCCCTGGGTTTGTAATAAATTAGTCAACCATTTATCCAACTTATCACCATCTAATTCCCCTTCCTCTACCAAAGCAATCGAATAAACATCTTCATCGTGTTCGTGAGCGTCTTCACCCAAAAATTCTGGGTCGATTTCCAAAGCTCTATCCAAGTCAAACGCTTTCACGCCCAATAATGCATCCATTTCCAAACCAGCATTTTGAGTACGATAAATTTTTGCGATCGCGTTCATTCCTCGAATCCGATTTTCCAATTCTTCCAACTGTTCGGAAGATACTAAATCTGTTTTATTAATCAAAATCACATCAGCAAAAGCAATTTGTTCTTGCGCTTCATCCGCATCCCAATGTTGCCAAATATGCTTTGCATCAACCACAGTTACCACAGCATCGAGTAATAATTGCTCGCGCATATCTTCATCAACGAAGAACGTCTGAATCACTGGTGCTGGGTCAGCTAAACCGGTAGTTTCAATCACCAAATGGTCAAACTTATCCCGACGCTTCATTAAATTACCGATGATTCGCATCAAATCACCGCGAACCGTACAGCAAATGCAGCCGTTGTTCATCTCAAAGATTTCTTCATCAGTATCGATAACTAACTGATTATCAATACCAACTTCCCCAAACTCATTAACTATCACCGCGACCTTCTTACCATGCTCGTGAGTAAGAATTCGATTTAACAAAGTTGTTTTTCCCGCTCCTAAATAGCCAGTCAAAACCGTTACAGGTACTACGCTAGTTGCTGTATTAACCATATTATTTTCAGATACTTATTTAACTACTGTTTGACAGACACAAACACAAATAATATACAAAAAAAATCAATTATTTCTCTTTCTACATGTATAAAATTTGTGAATTACACGACTAAATGATTTAGGCATATAAGTTTATAAACATACAGCACTTTGCAGCTAAATGAGGTACATAGCTATATTCTAAAACTCTTGTGGGATGGGCATCCCTGCCCGTCCGAATGTTCCTCGCCAAAACTACATATGCTGTATCTACGTCAAGTCGTAAATTTACATCTTTTAATAAATAGTCAACTATCGATGAATCAAATCAGCACAATTTCTAAAATTAAGTTTAAAGGTTAAAGGTTGAAAAACTCACTACTCACTACTTGCTACTTGCTACTTGCTACTCACTACTTCCCTAAGAACTAACAGCAGCCCCCAAAAAAGGTAAAATAGCCTCAGCCACCGTATCGGGATATTCCTCATGCATTCCCAAAGAACCTTCAAGTAGCACGCTTTCGATTTTTGGTAAATTAGCTATTGCTTCCATTTCTTGACGCGATGACCTCGGAGAAGATTTAGCAATTACCACCATAACCGGTACCGATATCTTTCTAACTAATCCCAGCAAATCGCTTCTTCTCTTCACGAGGTCGAGACAACCAGTAACAAAAGCAGCAGGAGCAAACCGACCTCCCGATTGCTGGGTACTTTCCCACTTGTCTTCGATAAAATCAGAAGTCAATTTTTCAGCATCGATATAAACATGACGACGATACATGAACTTTAAAAATGACGGTAAAGTATTGAGCTTATAAAGAAATTGACCGATAACTGGTAATCTAACTAATTGCTTAATTAAATTTCGTAATATTCCATTCACCCCCATCACAGCTAGAGGTCCTTTCCAAGTTGGTGCTACTAAAACTATCCGAGAAAATACTGTAGGATACTTGCTTGCCAACCAGATAACATAAGGCGCACTATGACCCGCAGCGATTACAGAAACAGGTTTTCTTTCAAAAGTAGTTAATACAAAATCTTCGATAAAATCTCTATACAAAGCCGGACCATAATCAGCTTTAGGACGACCGGAATCCCCGAAACCCGGAAAATCAACCGCGACTGCTTTATATTTAGAAGCAAGTCGCTCCGCAATTCCGCTCATTTCCGAACGCATAGAAACCGTGCTAAATGCAGGAAAAAGTAATACCGTAGAACCTTGACCCAAAGATTCGTAAACAATCCGAAAATCTTGGTCTTCCCGATTCCACACAAATTGTTGTACATCGCCACCAATCCGAGCAGAATTAGAGATAGATGAAAAATCTGTTGTCATTCTGCGATTATTCCCCGATAAATTCAAAGATTAGAAATTAAAAATTAAAAGTTAAAGGTTAAAGTTTTCACATATTTTAATTTTTATAATGTAACCTTCAGCCTAACTCCTAACTTTAATGTACCATTTATTCTAAATTTGCTTGCAGTTTAATTGGAAACCGATTCTTGGGATTCCATCGCCTTTTTCTGCATAGTCTTAAAGATATTGTAGAAACCATTAGCCCGAGAAGGGGTCAAACTGACATTTAAACCAGTTTCCTGAATAAAATCTGGCTTCAATTGAGTAATTTCATTAGGGCTAGACCCATTTAAGCCTTCAATTAAAAGTGCTAACAAGCCTTTAGTTAATTGAGAATCCGAATCACCTTGAAAAGTCACTTTGTCATCATTCAAAGAAGCAGTAACGAAAACCTGAGAAACGCAACCAGGAACTTTATTTTCAGGTGTTTTGTCGGAGTCCGGAAATTCAGCCAGCTTTTGACCGTACCAGATTAATTGTTCGTAGCGTCGCTTTGGTTCGGTAGCACGTTGAAACCGTTTAACAATTTTTGCAAGAGCGGGTGGTAAAGAATCGTTCATAAATGAATCATAAAAGCCTATTACTTTGAGTTTAAATTATCTCACAGGCATTAAAACAATTATCAATTACCAAATTTATTATTTTTAGGAAATAGTGAATAGGGAGTAGGGAATAGGAAGTAGGAAGTAGGAAGTAGAAATTTAGAAGAATTATTTAAATTCTTTCCCTTCTCCTTAACAAGGTTACCGTGTACACAGAAGTATTAGAGTTTGCTTTCACAGTGTTTTTATCCCCCCTAACCCCCCTTAAAAAAGGGGGAATCTGAATTAAAGTCCCCCTTTTAAAGGGGGATTTAGGGGGATCTAACGAGATGTGTGTACACCGTAGCCTTAACAAGGAGAGGGGTGTCCGTCAGGACGGGGTGAGGTGTTAATTCCTATTCCTTCCAAAAAAAAGCAGAAGTAACATCTAACTTTACTTCCACCTTTAATTTTTGCGTAATTGCTCAAATTACAACATTGGAGGTAAACCGCGTATTTGACGCAAAGCATTTAAGCAAGCAGGACAATCGCAACCGAATAGAGCCACAGAAGCATCACTTTCTTCATCAGTGAATTCCAATTCAGGTACTTCATTGGGACCCAAATCTGTTTGTCCATTTACACCAGGAGTAGAATTTCTCCGCATACGAGTACAACCCATACTAGGAGTTGCAACGGCTACAGTATCTTTTCTTCCGCAAGAAAATCGGCTGCGAGTAGTAGGAATAACAGTTTCATTAGCACTAGCAGGCTGAGTAAAAACAGCCATCGACACTATAGACGAAAACAATACCGGACTAGAAAGTAACGTGAGAAAGAATTTTTTGTTCATTAATTTATCTGAAAACCGTTGTAACTAGCGTCGTAACTAGCGAAGCTTTATGGCTTTAATTTTTTCATGCTTACTGGTAGCTGTTCAGTAAAATTTATACATTACTGTACTTATCTACCATATGACTTAAAATAGCCGATGATTTATAGCGAATCTTAGGTAGGCAACAAAGAAAAGGAAAACCAATCAAGAATAAGTTATGACCTTCCATCTTTATAAACGCTTCACCCCGAATACTTTTTTAACCTGTAAAGAGTCAAATTGGCAGCGAGAACAGTTTAGCGAGATATCGCACAACCAATCAAGACGAAAATTAATTTTATCGTAAGTTTAGAACATCGACTGCCAAAAGATTAGCCAAGTTCCGGAATCAGCTAACAGTTAACAGTTATCAGTGAACAGTTATCAATATTTAACTCTTACTTCCTACTTCCTACTTTCTACTTTCTACTTTCTACTTCCTACTTGCTACTTTCTACTTCCTACTTCCTACCTCCCACCTTCCCCAAAAACTAAACAGGGTCTACAATTCCTTTGTAGATTTCAATTTATAAA
This sequence comes from uncultured Calothrix sp., assembly GCA_937884685.1. Taxonomy (GTDB): domain Bacteria; phylum Cyanobacteriota; class Cyanobacteriia; order Cyanobacteriales; family Nostocaceae; genus Rivularia. The sequence goes on along the minus strand of CAKZYM010000176.1, from coordinate 1,805 downwards.
TATGAGTAATCAAGGACCTATACCAGTTGTTGTTAATGGTGCTGCGGGAAAAATGGGTCGGGAGGTAATCAAAGCTGTGTCGGAAGCACCGGATATGGATTTGGTTGGTGCAATTGATACAAGTCCCGAACATCAGGAGAAAGATGCGGGTGAGCTAGCTGGTTTAAGCGAACCTCTGGAAGTTCCGATTACGAACCAAATGGAACCGATGCTAGCTTTTGCCTCTCAAGGAAAGCAGCAGGGTGTCGTAGTTGATTTTACACATCCCGATTGCGTATACGACAACGTTCGTAGTGCTATAGCTTATGGAGTACGTCCCGTTGTTGGAACTACTGGATTAAGTCCGGAAAAACTTCAAGATTTGGCTGAGTTTGCTGATAAAGCTTCCACTGGATGTTTAATTATTCCTAATTTCTCTATTGGAATGGTATTGCTTCAACAAGCAGCAGTTACAGCATCAAAATATTTTGAACATGTTGAAATTATTGAACTTCATCACAACCAAAAAGCAGATGCACCAAGCGGTACTGCAATTAAAACCGCTCAAATGTTGGGAGAATTAGGTAAAACTTATAACCAAGCTATAGTAAATGAAACCGAACATATAGCTGGAGCAAGGGGAAGTGAGGCTGACGAAGGAATTAGAATTCATAGTGTTCGCTTACCAGGATTAATTGCTCACCAAGAAGTTATTTTTGGCGCATCCGGTCAAATTTATACTTTACGACATGATACCAGCGATAGAACTTGTTACATGCCGGGAGTATTGTTAGCAATTCGCAAAGTTATTCAGCTAAAGTCGTTAGTATATGGATTAGAGAAGATTCTTTAGGTTGAAATCTAAAATCTAGAATCTCGGACACTTGTTATAAAGCCAGAAACTTTAACAACTTAGTGTCCCACAATCCAAAACAAAAGCATCCGCTGTTAAAATCCAAAATCCAAAATTCATAATGCTTGTCCCACTGACACGCGAGAAATTTGAACAACTAATTCCCCTAATTGCTACTGGTTTGCAGTACAAACACTATTGGGGAAAATTTTCCAATTTTTTGCAACGGTTATTAATATCTGTAATTATTGCTAGTGTTATTTTACTTATAGAAGTAATACTGCGTCTTCCTATAGGTCCAGTTGTATTTTTCTTTGGCTTAGTTGGCGCTCTTTACTGGTTATGGGGACCGGTATTGTGGGCTAGTTTACGAAATTGGAAATGTCGTCGTTATAAGTACGCTGGTTTTTTCCGAGGTCGAGTCTTGGACTGGTGGATTACAGAAGAGTTGGTTGGTACCCAAGAAACAGTTAATAACAAAGGTGATTTAGTAATTGTTGAAAATCGAGAAAAACGAATTAATTTAGAAGTTGGAGACGAAAGCGGATTTACAGCTTTACTAAAAGCACCATTACAAAATTCCCACAAAATCATCAATCGGGGTCAAGTAGCAGAAATGTTGGTTTTTTCCAGCAGTCCCGATTTAAGCAGGATAGAAGAAATAACTGATATATATATTCCCAATCGCAATTTATGGGTCAGCGATTATCCTTTCTTGCGTCAAGATTATTTCAAAGAAGTAAGTCGCCGCATTTACGACGATAGAGAAGAAAGACCCCGCAATCGTCGTCGCAGTCGTCAACCAAGAGAAAGACAAAGGGAAATTGACGGATATTACGATTATGAAGAATTTGAACGTTCACCAAGAGAAGAACGTAGAGAAATTGATAGATATTACGAAGATGAAGTAGAACAATACGAACGTCCATCACGAGAAAGACCTAGAGAAACTGATAGATATTACGAAGATGAA
>CAKZYM010000175.1 GCA_937884685.1 uncultured Calothrix sp. | reverse complement strand
TATTGAATTGCAGACAACTGAAGTTTCCGTTAAAAGATGTTAAGTTTAATTTTAGGGTGAAGTAATGCAAAAGGGACTGGGTAAGTCCCAATCCCGAAAAAAGCGGGTTAACCGCTATTTAATTAAGTCAACCCGTGCAGCTTTGGGAACGCGCAGAAAAATTTCTATTGCAATACCAACTTGACGTTAGCATTTTGCAAACCACGCTGCTTAACTTCGGTCAAAGTCTTGTTAACAGCATACTTCTGATTGATGGAGTTGATTAACTCGGTTTGGTTGTGCTTCTTAGCAACACCCCAAAGATCCGCGATTAAATCAAAGGAGCCATCGCTGTTGCGAGACCAACCTAAATCATATTCGCCTTCTAAAACTGCAACGATGTCTGCACGAACGCGCTGACCGTTGTAACCACGAACATCAGCTTCAGACTTAACAGTGATACCTAAGTCGCTCAAAGAAGACTTAAGAATTTCAGAATCAGTAATTTTGGTACGTAGAGTGCTAAAGTGAGACATTTGGGTTTCCTCCAAAAAGAAGATTGAGATTAAGACAACGGTTTTTTAGGCTAAGCCGCGTTTATAATTGCGCGGTTTTTTTAATTTGCTAGCTTTGGGTTCGCTAGCCTTTGCTCCTGAATTAACAGGAGAAAGCTTTTTAAAACTCCATTCGCTGATACTCAGCGACGGAGGCTGCTGCTGGACGCGCTCGCTGTCTCGCCCAGTCTCGAAGCGCAGTGACTTGTTCTTGCATCGTTCGAGACAGCGGTAAAGTCGCTTTAAGTGCAGCAATAATATCTAACTGGGTGAACTCGCGGTCTTGGGCAAAAGCTTCATACATTGCCGCTACTATCGCTTGTTCAATTTCTGCTCCAGAAAAGCCATCAGACATCTTAGATAACTGTTGCAAATCGAATCTAGTTATGTCTTTACGGCGTTTTGTCAAGTGGATTGTAAAAATATCTTGCCGTTCCTGAGATGTAGGCAAATCCACAAAGAAAATCTCGTCAAATCGACCTTTTCTTAAAAACTCTCCTGGTAAGCGCTCAACCCGATTAGCTGTTGCCATTACAAACACGGGCGATTTCTTCTCTTGCATCCAGGTTAAGAAAGATCCAAATATTCGGCTGGAAGTCCCTCCATCGGAATCACCAGAACCAGAGCTACCAGCAAATGATTTATCTAACTCATCAATAAACAATATAGCTGGGGAAATAGATTCTGCAGTTTTTAAAGCATTACGCAGATTGGCTTCACTTCGTCCTACCATTGAGCCATCATAGACTCGACCCATATCCAATCGTAATATCGGTAAACCCCATAGTTTTGATGTGGTTTTTGCTATTAAAGACTTTCCACAGCCCGGAACTCCAAGAATTAACATTCCTTTCGGTTGCGGTAAACCATACTCCCTTGCTTTCTCAGTGAAAGCATCCGAGCGCTGGGTCAACCAACTTTTTAATTCTTCTAAACCACCAACAGCTTCAAGAGTTTCGTCCTCTTCAATGTACTCCAATATTCCATTGCGTCGGATAAGCTGTTTCTTTTCAGATAAAACTATATCTACTTCTTTTTCAGTTAACTGCTTCTTAGTTACCTGGGCTTTACGATATACCTTTTGTGCTTCATCTCTAGTTAACCCTAAAGCCGCTCTCAGTAACTTTTCCCTCGCTTCGGTTGTTAATCGCCTTGCATTCTGCTGACCAATATGACCGTCAAGAACTTTATTCAAGTCAGACATATTCGGTAGCGGAAAATCAAGTACTACAACTTCCTTTTCTAACTCGATGGGAACCTGCTGCACTGGTGACATCAAAACTATATTTTTTTGAGTACCTTTGAAGCTGGCAATAGCATCCCGTAAAGACCGAGTTGTTGCGGGCGCATCAATAAACGGATGCAAATCTTTTAGAACAAATATACCAGGTTCTTTTTGACGGATAATCCATTCAATTGCTGCTTCTGGAGAAACAGTATTGTGCTGAGTTACGCTCCGACCTTGACCATACTCCACAATTCCATGGGTTACAGTCCAAATATACAATCGACGCTGCGGCTTTGAAGACTGAGCGATAGAATAAATAGCTTGCTCGGCCCGCTCTTCCTCGGAGGTAACAAGGTAGATTAAGGGATATTGAGCTTGAATTAGTATACTGAGCTCTTCTTTCATATATCAACCTACTTGAGACCTAAAGACACTACAGACATCGTTCATCATTTTAAACTTCGGCAAAGATAGAATTATGAATTTATTAAACTATTCATAATTCGCGCTCAGTTAACAAGGAACCAACTTTTCGGAGTCCTCTTGATTAACCTCGCTATCTTTTTCTATCTCGCTGACAGAAACATCTTTACCAATCACTCCTGGCTGATTGCCTAGAGCAACCAACTCCCCTTCACGCAAGACTAGTGAACTTTCGCAGTTAGGACATGAGTAAACTCTGTGAGTCCTTCCGTAAGAGCCTTCGACTTCATCTACTAATTCGGAATTTGCCAGATAAAATACGAGGGCACGCTCGGCAAGCTCTGACATTGGTTCACTCTCAACTGCTGAACGTATTTTTAAACTTTTGTGCAGTTCTGGGGATAGATACAAAGTAACTTTTTGCTTAGCTTGCATATAACTCATTTGCGTTCTTACCCGGGTATGTATCTTACGATATCTACTCTCCCATTACTTGTCAAGACAGCAAAGCGTTTTGACGGCAATTTTGTAACACTTCTTTACAATTAACCAAGGAAATTGTTTTAAATCCTCTAACTACGAAACTGTGAAAAGCAGTCAGAGAGCTTATTAACATCAATTATGGCACCATGACTCTATAAAGTTGTAAATAGTTTATTTTTCTTCAAGGACTTATTTTTCATAGCTATATCCCCTTGAATCTAGGTTTTATTTGCCAAAAAACTTTGAGTTAGTATCACCATGATGGTTGAGAAGGGACACAAACCTGATAGATTTAGCTATCAGCGAGTATAAAAAGCGTAACAATGAAAGTCCTGGTTATTGGTGGCGATGGCTATTGCGGTTGGGCAACCGCTCTTTACCTTTCAAACCGTGGTTATGAAGTTGGAATTTTAGATAATTTAGTGCGACGGCACTGGGACAATGAATTAGGTGTACAGACTTTAACGCCCATTGCACCAATTCAACAACGTATTCAGCGTTGGAAGGATTTAACAGGTAAGTCTATCGATTTATTTATCGGCGATATTACCAACTATGAGTTTGTCCAAAAAACTTTGCATCAATTTGAGCCAGAATCTGTGGTGCATTTTGGCGAACAGCGTTCGGCTCCTTTTTCGATGATTGACCGCGAACACGCTGTCTTAACACAAGTTAACAATGTTGTTGGTACCTTGAACATACTTTACGCGATGCGTGAAGATTTCCCCGACTGTCATTTAGTCAAACTGGGGACAATGGGTGAATACGGTACCCCCAATATTGATATCGAAGAAGGTTATATCACCATCGAGCATAACGGACGGAAAGATACTTTACCCTATCCCAAACAGCCGGGTAGTTTTTACCACCTAAGTAAAGTTCACGATAGTCACAATATCCATTTTGCCTGTAAAATTTGGGGATTGCGAGCTACAGATTTGAACCAAGGGATAGTTTATGGAGTCCTGACCGAAGAGACGGGTATGGACGAAATGTTAATCAACCGTTTGGATTACGATGGTGTATTTGGTACTGCATTGAACCGCTTTTGTATCCAAGCTGCCATCGGTCATCCCTTAACCGTGTATGGTAAAGGTGGACAAACTAGGGGCTTACTAGATATTCGAGATACAGTTAGATGTATCGAATTAGCAGTAGCAAACCCAGCACAACCGGGAGAATTCCGGGTATTCAACCAATTTACCGAGCTTTTCAGTATCAGTGACCTAGCCATGATGGTGAAAAAAGCTGGTAATGCAATGGGGCTGAATGTAGATATTAATAATTTAGAAAACCCCAGAGTAGAGTTAGAGCAACACTACTTTAATGCCAAAAACACCAAGCTATTAGATTTAGGTTTAGAACCTCATATGCTTTCGGATTCTTTGCTAGATTCTTTATTAAACTTTGCTGTTAAGTATCAGCAGAGAGTTGATAAGAAGCAGATTTTGCCGACAGTTTCTTGGCATAGAAAGTAAGGGTAATAGATTTTTAGTAGTTAGTTTTTTAGTTGCAAAGCTTTTTGGACTAATCGCTAGCTACTAAAAATTTCTTAATCGCGACCTATGAAGCGATTAGCATCAACTAGTGTTCCTGTGAGAATATTCAAGCTTTCAGCTTACTCAATATTATTTCGCGACGAAGATATTCGGCAATATTGAAAATTATGATTGCTTCTCGCAATATCCCTGCTCAAAAATCGACATTTTTGCCAACAGTGCGAAATGCAATCGTCCTGCTACCTTGCCAAGAAATAGTGAATAGTTTTGTATGAGAATTGCCTTATTTACCGAAACATTTTTACCTAAAGTTGACGGAATTGTAACTCGTCTTCGTCATACCGTTGAACATTTGCAACGTCATGGCAACCAAGTATTAGTAATTTGCCCAGATGGTGGAATGACGGAATACAAGGGAGCTAAAATTTATGGAATTTCTGGTTTCCCTCTACCAATGTATCCAGAATTGACATTAGCACTACCTCGTCCGGCTATTGGTGAGGTGTTGGAGGAATTTAATCCAGATATTATTCATGTAGTCAACCCGGCAGTTCTAGGCTTAGCTGGGATTATTCATAGTAAAATACATAACATTCCTTTAGTAGCTTCCTATCATACTCACTTGCCGCAATATCTGCAACATTACGGTTTGGGAATGCTAGAAGGGTTGCTCTGGGAGTTGCTTAAAGCAGGTCACAATCAAGCTGCTTTAAATCTGTGTACTTCGACTGCAATGGTGAAAGAATTAACTTCTCACGGTATTGAGCGTGTAGATTTATGGCAGCGAGGAGTTGATACAGAATTATTTCATCCAAGTCTGGCTAGTGACGAAATGCGTCAGCATCTGTCGCAAAATCATCCAGAAAGTCCTTTGTTGCTTTATGTAGGACGCTTGTCTGCTGAAAAAGAAATTGAGCGGATTAAGCCAATTCTAGAAGGTATTCCTGAAGCTAGATTGGCTTTGGTTGGAGATGGTCCTCATCGCGAAGCTTTGGAAAAGCACTTTGCGGGGACAAATACTTTTTTTGTGGGATATCTTACAGGAACGGATTTGGCTTCAGCTTTTGCTAGTGCTGATGCTTTTGTATTTCCTTCTCGTACTGAAACATTAGGGTTGGTACTATTAGAAGCGATGGCTGCTGGGTGTCCCGTGGTTGCAGCACGTTCTGGAGGTATTCCAGATATTGTTACAGATGGAGTGAATGGATATCTTTTCGAGCCAAAATCCGATGATGCAGGTGCTATAGCCGCAACACTCCGTCTTTTGGGAGAAAATCAAGAGCGAGAAGTTATCCGTCAAAATGCTCGTCAAGAAGCGGAGCGTTGGGGATGGTCTGCTGCAACCCGTCAGTTAGAAAGTTTTTATGAGGAAGTTGTTTATCCTAAAACACCAAAAGCGGCGTAATCAATTTTAATAAAGTAGGGATGAGGAATTAAACTTGTCCTTATCGCAAACAACTAATTTTTTCGCTATAACAATTAGGACTTACGCAACCGGCACATTTTTCTTGTAGGGTGCTGTGACACTTAATGAAATTTTGAAAGTGGTAATAAGGTTTTGAGTGTCACTCACCAGCCAGTATTGTGACAATTGCGTAATTCCTGACAATACTAAAAACAATTATTATCCTATTTTTTATTAAAATCATTGTTTAAGAGCTACTTACTTGTGATTAATAAAAAGTTAATTTCTAATTACTAATAATGCCGACATGGATGTTTATAGAAGCCAGAAATTGTGAGTAAATAGTTATTCGTTTTAAACAATTGTTTTCTTCAATACAAAATACTATTTGAAGCAGAATTTATTTAGAGAATGTTTTAAAAGTATCCAGTGGTTGAAATCGCTACCACACAAGCAAACTCCTTTTGGGTGGGCTAATTAGTTACTAGCCTGTACAGATAGGTGTTTCTTACAGTACTTAAAATGAATAATAAGCTTGATATTAGTTCTGCATGAGGCTGTACTTAATCACCCGCAGCCAAACCAGCCTCTCGGGGTTGCCTAGTTTGGGAAGACGAAACAGACACCCCCAACTAGCGAACTACCTGCGTGGGTCAAATTTGGCGCATCTTTATAAAGAAATGGTATTACGATGACCGTTTTAAATAAAACAATCTAGTGTTTAGAGGAAAATTAATATTTTTTTATAAGCATTTATCTAAATTTGGCATAGAATTACTCCACAGATTTTTGCA
>CAKZYM010000174.1 GCA_937884685.1 uncultured Calothrix sp. | reverse complement strand
TAAAATCCCTGAAACGTATGTGGGGAGTACTTGTGTGTACACGGTAGCCTTGTTAGTGAGAGGGGTGTCTGTAGGACGGGATGAGGTTAGGGTGTGTTTTCAAACTCGCCGTCACCCTATAAGGGTGCGGCTACAAAAACGAAGCCCACCAATGGTGGGCTAATAAATTCAGCCGGGAGCAGGTAGGCTTTGTATCTATAGCCCCAGGCTTCTAGCCTGTGGGCTAATTGAGTTTGAAAACACGCCCTAGGAATAATAGGGACGCAAAGGTAAGTTAGTTAACTGATAACTGCTCACTGTTAACTGAATTTACATTCCGAACCAGGAAAGGATACCTTGCCAAAAAGAACCACTTGCTTGCTCTTCCAATTTCATTTTTTGACGAATATCTTGAATATTCCAATTAGTCAATCTAGCTAAAGTTTGCGCTTCTTTTTCAAAACGTTTTCTCAAAGACTTTTTGTATTGTCTACCAGCTTTACAGTTAGTTTTTCCAGTGTAAGGATGCTGTAAAACATAGCGTCCTTGAAAATTTTTGCGGTTAGAAGTTTCTTGAAACATCAAATCTTCGGGAAACTTGTCACGAGTATAGCGGACGTGCAAACGAGTAATAAAAACGTTGCTTGAAGGTGGACGACGACTGGGGAAACCAGGAGGTGCTATTTCGTTAGGATTATTATCTAGCCAAAATACCCCAGCGTCTTTAAGTTCTTCTCTCGATAACGGGTCAGCAGAACAAGGGTCGCAGTTGCCCATATCCCAAGCGTATTCTAGAAATGCAACTTTTTTATCTTCCTTGGTGTAGGAAGTTTGGAACATCGATTTATAAAAGTCGCCAAATTCCTGCTTAACATACACCGGAATATTCATATTTGAGGGAATTTTTGCGGTGCGATAGTTGATAAGTTCTGCTTGTCCCTTGGGTGACAGAATATAAGCAATCAAATCTTGCTCCGATGTTGAATTAACCATTCCCAAACGAATCGGTAGCATAAATTTATTAGATTCGTAGGAAATTTGCAATGGGCGAAGTTTCTGATAACCCTTTTCGTCAAACTTTTCTAGATTAACTTTAGCCACAAAGAACTTCATCTTTTGACGAATATAAGGATTTAGTAAGCGTTTTGCACCTCTAGGAATTTTATAACCGTTTCCGCGAAGCCATCTTTCTAAACCTCGCGATTCCTTAGCGCTAAGGATGACAATATCGTATTCACCCACATTAAATTGCGCTTCCACCGTCACACCCAAATCTCTATTACTTCTTTTTCTAGCTTGAGGTGCTGGTGCTGGAGGTGGGGCTGCACTTTCTAATGCTCTGTCATACATCACAGGAGCGCAAGGGTCTTCGTCAAAATATTCAACCAGTCGGGGAGCGCTAAAAGCATCTAAACGCTCGATAATCTTAGGTTTAGCTACCTGTACTTGTTCTTCTTCTAGCACCGTCGGAACCGGAACAACCATCGCAAAATCTTTCACATTACCCTGATAATCATTGGCCATGGTCAGCAAAGTGCGATTATCTTTCCGAGCGATTACTATCTGAGAAGCCTTGTTATAAAGCTTTGAATCCGCTTTCGCAACATAGAAACCGCAAAAAGCCAAAGCCGAAGGAGTGAATCCAATTAGGATTACAAAAGTTAACAATATTGAAATTAGTAAACGAAATAGTTTCATAAGATTTGTTCGTTGATGGTGATAACTGTTCACTGTATGTCCCTCCGGGACACGCTTGCGCTAACACTGTTCACTGTCCAACTGAATCGCGATGCTTTCCAGAGTTGGTCTAGTAGAACTGTGAAGGGTGCTAGAGCAAATAATGCCCAAAATACTGCTGTGGAAAGATAAAAGTTGTTTCGTAGAATGAAGGTTACTAGAGCAATGCAGGCTGCCCATGTTAATCTCCCGGTGCGAGAATTGGGGATGGAACGGGGGTCAGTTACCATGAACAATGCAAAAAGCAGTAAGGAACCACTCATTAAACGATGCAGGTAGACATCCCAAGTCCAGTCCAGCCAAAAATTGCGTATAGCTTCTAGTAGAGCGTAAAACCCTAGAAAAGCTGCCGTAGTATCCCAGCGTCCGATACGGTGCAAAATCATCCCACCAGCACCAATTAATAACAGTCCATACCACCAGTCTTCCCCCCACTGTCCCGGAGAAACCCAAGCGTCAGGTGTTAATACTAATGCTGAAATAATCCCGAAATTAGCGGGATTAAAGAAATGTTTATCTTCTAATTTGAAAATAAATTTACTGGTAATTGCACTCGCAGCAGCAAAAAACATTGTTGTAGGATAATCGGCTCTTAAAAGTAAGCTGATTCCCAAAGATGTAATTAAAGGACTGCGAATATTGGTCTTGTATTGTTTATGTTGTTTATTTTCTTTTTTATTGGTAGTGAATGACCAACGATTGACGATTAAGGTCAAAAGTGACTGGGTAATCAAACTAGTGGCAATCGCAACTAAAATCATCGACGGTCGCAGCGTCCAATCTCTCGTACTTATACCTAATAAAAGGAATAAAGAAAGATAAAGTATTTGGTAGTCTCGTATATCTTTAAACAACATAACCCGTTCCCAACCGGGATTACTCCTAAATTTATTCCAATCTAAATGATAAAAAAGTTATTTGGTTATATGGTTACAGAATTCGTTACGTGCAACTTCATCGAAGCTTAGACATAAGAGCGCATTTACTTCTAGACTCCACTTCCTTGACCGAAGGCAGAGCCTTCTGCAATAAAATTACAAGGTAGAACCTTGTAACGAGAAACTCTTTACTCTTTACTTGCTAATTACTACTTGCTACTTGCTACTTACTACTCTTTAAAATGCAGCTTTATCCGTTATTCCCGATTCTTTACCCAATTCTTAAATCAAGTTTTCCAAAATGTCTTTGGAGGGGTAATCCCAATTCCAAAACTATCGCTCTTACCTTTGATGATGGTCCCCATCCGCAATACACGCAGCAATTACTGAAAGTTTTAGACCGTTATCAAATTCAAGCAAGTTTTTTTTGGCTGGGTGTTTGTGTCGAACGTGCCCCACACATAGCAAAAGAAGTTTACTCTCGCGGTCATTGGATTGGATTACATGGTTATTCCCATCACAATTTTCCCCAACTTTCCCCAAGCGAACTCAAGCAAAGTTTGGAAAAAACCCAAGCAGCTATTCACGAAGCTTGTAATTTACCAGCAGAAAGAGTACGCGATATCCGACCCCCAAATGGCTTATTTACTCCTCAAACATTACAGCTATTTAATCAGTGGAGTTATCGTCCTGTGATGTGGAGCGTTGTCCCAGAAGATTGGGTTCGTCCAGGAATACCCACAGTTGTAGCAAGAGTTATGAAAGAATTAAAAAATGGCTCTTTGATTGTATTACACGATGGCTATTATGGCGGACAAGACGTAGCCGAAACAGCAAAAATTATTATCCCCAAACTTTTAGAGCAGGGATATTCTTTCGTAACTATAGATACTCTTTGGAAATCAGTGAACAGTTAACAGTCATCCGTGAACAGTGAACAGCAAACAGTGAATCCTTATTCCTACTTGCTACTCTCTCGTCCTAATTACAATTTTCAATACCGACCTACTTAGCTAATAGTGACCAATTAACTAGTTGAGAATCTACACCCTTTGGGTGAAAATTTTTCATTGATAATCCACATCTGACCGGTGAAAACTGCTCACTGTTAACTGTTGACTGCTCACTGTTGACTGTTCACTGTTGACTGCTCACTGTTCACTGTTAACTGTTCGTCGGTACCTAGCAAATTATGTATTTCCTGCAAGGAAGCAGGTTTTGTGGTTGCTTCTTCTAGGGGAGTTTCTTGGGGTTCAATCAAATCCTCTACCTTGCAATTCAAAGCTTTACAAAACTTGATTATTCTTTGGATGTGGTCTGTACCCGTTCTCCCACTCTCCCAATTTTGGATGGTGCTTTCTGTCACCCCCACGAGACGAGAAAGTTCAAGCTGAGTTAAACCAGCCTTTTCACGAAGAAGAGCTATCCTTGGTTTCGGTTTGCTTTTCACTATTCCAACCACTGTTTTTCATCTATAGCCGTACATCGTAACATCAAAAAAAATCTAACGCCCAATTTTTTTACCCAAAGACTTGACACCCCTAAGTTCTTTAGTTAAAGTATTTAAGTATAGAGATTTGATTCTATATATCAGTTCTCAGAAGGGTAGTATTTTCATAAATTCTGAAGGGTATACACATTGCTAGTGGGAGCGTCTCGTTCCCTAGAAACAGCTAGCGGCCATCTTGGTCGCACTACGAATTTTTTATCTATCAAAACTTATGTGGTCAAGTACTAATAATTGGTGATTGGTGATTGCTGATTAGTAATTGGTAACTGATAATCCGCATCCAACCGATGAACAACT
>CAKZYM010000173.1 GCA_937884685.1 uncultured Calothrix sp. | reverse complement strand
ATTGAACAAGAATATTTAAATATTGATTTAACTGATTATTCTCAATCTCTGGAATCTACTGACTTAGAGATAACAGAACAAGTAAACGCAAACAGTAACGATTTATCGGAAAATTTAGAAGATATAGAAACTAATTCTCAAGCACAACTGATTGATGATTTGTTTGCTCAAGATATTCCTTTAGAAGATGAAATCTCTTTACAAGCAACATCAGAAAAAGAAGAAATTACATTTTTACCTTTTGTTTCTGACGAAAAAGAAGATGTAGCAGAAGCAGAAGACAATATATTAGAAAAAGAATCTGAAAATGTAGCAGATGATTTTTCTCAACTAGAATCTTTACTAGGAGAAGAACTACTCCCAACTGAGGAAAATAATGATTTTATCGCAGATGATGAATTTGCAGCTTTAGAAAACTTACTCGTTCCCGATAATTCCGAAGAAACAGCAACCGATACACAAGAGACAGAAAATACACAACCTGAACCAGGTATAGGTGATGAATTTGGCGATTTAGAAAAACTTTTAGAGCAAGCTAATACATCTATACCTCGTAAAAATACTGTCACAAAAACATCTCCAAAAACTACTCGTAGCGCCAAAGGTGAGCAACTAATGAGGGTTCCAGTGAAACATCTGGATAACTTAAGTAACTTAGTCGGGGAATTAGTGGTAAATCGTAATACCTTGGAGCAAGACCAAGAACGGATGCGACAATCCCTTGATAACCTGCTTCATCAAATACAAAATCTTTCCGATGTGGGTGCGAGGATGCAGGAACTTTACGAGCGTTCGTTGTTGGAAGCATCTTTGTTAGCGAGTCGTAAAGATAGCGGTTTTAACTCTAGTTTCGGTTCTAGCTCTAACTCGAACTCTGAGAGTGATATGGGTTTCAGCGAATTAGAAATGGATAGGTTTACTCCTTTTCATACCCTGTCCCAAGAAATGATTGAATTGATTGTAAGGGTACGAGAGTCAGCGAGTGATATTGATTTTGTCGTTGAAGAAAATGAACGAGTTGCACGTCAATTCCGTCAGGTGACCTCACAACTACAAGAAGGAATCACAAGGTCGCGAATGGAAGCGTTTTCTCAGGTAACAACTCGTTTGGAACGGGGTGTCCGGGATAACTCGATTAAATGCGGTAAGCAAATTAATTTGATTATTGAAGGTCAGGATACTTTAATCGATAAAATGATTCTTCAGCATTTAACTGACCCCCTCAACCATATACTCAATAATGCTATTGCTCACGGAATTGAAACCCCTGAAGAACGAGAATCAAAAGCTAAACCTCCCCAAGGAACGATTAGAATCCGTGCTTTTCATCAAGGTAATCAAACTGTCATTTCTGTAAGCGATGATGGTGCTGGTATTGATGCTGAAAAAGTCAAGAAAAAAGCTGTCAAAGTCGGTTTAATTACCAAAGAAGAAGCAGACATGATGTCTCGGATGGAAGTTTACGAATTGCTATTCCATTCCGGTTTTAGTACCAAAGATGAAGCCGACCAGCTAGCAGGACGTGGTGTCGGAATGGACGTAGTTCGTACTTCTATTAGTGAAATCCGAGGAACCATTAACACCGATTCTAGTTTGGGTAAGGGAACTACATTTACCATCCGTTTACCGCTGACTTTGAGTATTTGTAAAGCTTTATGCTGCGTATCGGATAAAGCCAGAATTGCCTTCTCTATGGATGGTGTGGAAGATACTCTGGATATGTCGGTCAAAGAGATTCAGGAAGGTAAAGATGGGAAACAGTATATATTCTGGCGCGACACAAAACTACCGTTCCGTCCTCTACAAGAATTATTAACCTTCAACCGTTTACTGAGTCGCGGTAGCGTTTACGGGGGTAACAGAGATGATGATATGGTATCGGTAATTATAGTACGTTCGGCGAATACTATGATTGCGCTGCAAATTGACCAAGTTCTCAGCGAACAAGAAATTGTAATCAAACAATTTGAAGGACCCGCACCAAAACCAATAGGTGTAGCAGGTGCTACCGTTCTTGGTGATGGTCGAATTATGCCGATTGTTGATGTATTAGAACTGATAGATATCTTTGAGGGACGTACATCCAGACAAAGTAGCGTCAGCCTTTGGGACCAAAAAGATACAATCACACCTGCAGAACCTGCTGAAGCCAAGATTGACCCCACAGTACTTATTGTTGATGACTCAATTACAGTCCGCGAGTTACTTTCTCTCACCTTCAGTAAAGCAGGTTATCGGGTCGAACAAGCAAGAGACGGACAGGAAGCATGGGATAAATTGCGTTCCGGTTTACCTTGCGATATAGTTTTCTGTGACATTGAAATGCCTCGTTGTGATGGTTTAGAATTACTATCGCGAATCCAGAAAGACGATGACTTGAATAATTTACCAATCGCAATGTTGACCTCTCGTGGAGCCGATAAACACAGACAAATGGCAATTCAATTAGGTGCGAGCGGGTATTTTACTAAGCCTTATTTAGAAGAAGCATTGCTCGAAGCTGCTGTTAGAATGCTTAAAGGGGAAAAATTGGTTGCTAGTAGTTAAGAGTTATTCGATTTTGGATTTTGGATTTTGGATTTTGGATTGGTAATTTAGAGTTAGGAATTAGGAGTTAGGAGTTAGGAGTTAGGAGTTAGGAGTTGTTTAATTTTGGATTTTAGATTTTGGATTGGTAATTTATAATTACAGTTTAAGAATGATTCAATTGTAGATTTTAGATTAGTAGTAGAGATTTATAAATTTCCCATTACCAACTACCAATTACCAAATTCCAATCATGGATAAAAGAATTTATCTCGCTAATCCCTATGGATTTTCCCAACAACAGAAAGAACTACTGCTTCCTCCTATTATTAATAAGCTAAACTCTTTGGGAGCAGAAGTTTGGGAACCATTTGAACGCAATAACCAATTAGATTTCTCAAAACCGGGTTGGGCTTATAAAATAGCTAGAGCAGATTTGGATGATGTGAAAAACTGTGACGGTATATTCGCTATTGTTAACGGTACACCCCCGGATGAAGGGGTAATGGTAGAGTTAGGTATAGCAATAGCACTTGATAAAGCTATTTTTCTATTTAGAGACGATTTTCGTAAATGTACCGATAGTGAATTTTATCCCCTCAATCTGATGCTCTTTGCTGGATTACCAGAAGTCGGTTGGGAAAATTATTTTTACACTTCGGTAGAAGAAATCGATTCCCCAGACAAAGCTTTATATAAATGGTTATCTGAGAATTAAATCCTTATTTTTAGATACTTGTAAAATTACTCTCTTGCCATAGTAAAAGCTTTTAAAAGCTTAATATTATCTACCCAAAATAATCCCTCACTCTGGAATTTTAGCCCAAAGGTACAATTCTGTGAAAACTGATTCTTTCGGTAATTAAATGGGAAATAGTAAATACTCCAACCTTTTGTTATACTTTTCATTCTGACTATAGTCCCACCTAAACCATTAAAGTCACAACCTTTTAAAAACACTCCTATTTCTTGATTTGAATTTATTGCTTTAAGTTTAACCTGGAATACAAGCAAGCATTCTGATAAATTGAGTTTGGGACATTCAAATACAAGTAATTTATTTTCCTTACCATAAGACTCTACTTTCCAACAGTTTTCTTCAATCGTAATACCGTCATCTAAAACCACCTGAGTATTAAAAGGGTAAAAATTTTGAGTTAACTGTAATGGTCTAGCGGATTCTGGAACTTCAAAAGGTTGTCCGATTGCATGCAAAAAAATTTAGTTTTACCTAATTCAACTTCTTTTTCAAAACTAGTTTTAAGTTCATCGAACCAATGAAACACAATCATACTCCATTCAGCGAGAGAAAATACAATATCCTGCTTCCTACTCAGCATTGATTAGATAAATTACGAAAATAGGATAAAATCGACTCCTATGTATATCATTGAAAGACGTTATGAGCGATAACGTAATAAATCTGTGTGTTTGAAACTCAATGCAACTTCTGAATGGACAAACTGTTTAAGACTTTACCCAAATTTTTAATTATTTTCTTGACGGCTGTTCTTATTTGCACATTTTTGTACTATGTAAAAGAACCAATATCCCAACAAAACATGAGTACTCAAGCAAAACTGAACTATCCAGCAACTCGTAAGAGCGAACAAGTTGATAATTACCACGGTGTTGAAGTTGCAGACCCTTACCGTTGGTTAGAAAATCCCGATTCTGAAGAAACTATTGCTTGGGTAAAAGCACAAAACGAAATTACTTTTAATTATTTAAATCAAATCCCCGTTAGAGACGATATAAAGGAGCGGTTAACAAAATTATGGGATTACGAAAAATATGGTATCCCGTTTCGAGAAGGGAATCGCTATTTTTATTTTAAAAATAATGGTTTACAAAATCAAAGCGTTTTATATACT
>CAKZYM010000172.1 GCA_937884685.1 uncultured Calothrix sp. | reverse complement strand
TAACTCCTAACTCCTAACTCCTAACTCCTAACTCCTAACTCCTAACT
Source organism: uncultured Calothrix sp. (assembly GCA_937884685.1). GTDB lineage: Bacteria > Cyanobacteriota > Cyanobacteriia > Cyanobacteriales > Nostocaceae > Rivularia. Next base: position 9,921 of record CAKZYM010000172.1, on the reverse strand, counting down.
CCTAACTACTCTCTTAAGCTGTTCCCACTGCACCAGAGTAAACTACACCTCGGTGTATATCCATAGTCAGAATAGCTCCATCTCTAATTATCTGCGTAGCATTTTTTACGCCAACAATTACAGGTACGCCAAGACGTAAACCAATCACAGCAGCATGAGAAGTAAGACTTTCATCCTCAGTAATAATACCGCCTGATTTACGAATTGCTTCGACAAAATCTGCATTTGTATTTGGGGCTACTAGAATCTCTCCCGAATTAAAGTTGTTTATATCCATAGCGTTCTGAGCAACCCGTGCGCGACCGCTAACAGAACCTTGTCCTAGCCCGATTCCCTGACCTAATACAGCAGTGACAACTTCTACCTTAATCAAATCAGTAGAACCAGAAATTCCTTGAAGAGTACCCGCACTCATTACGACTAAATCACCTTCATTTAACAAATTTTTCTCTTGAGCAACATTAATAGCCGCTTGGAAAGTTTGACCTGTCGAAGGTAGTTCCAAAACTAATAATGGTTTGACTCCCCATACAAGCTGTAATTGTCTGGCTACATTTACATGAGGTGTGATTGCTAAAATTGGGGGGCGGGGACGGAATTTAGACACATTACGAGCGGTAGCGCCACTCTGAGTAAGTGTCATAATTGCAGCAGCATCAAGTTGTTGAGAAATTTGACCTACCGCTTGAGAGATAGCATTAGGAATCGAACGTCTGGGGTCTGGTAGCTGATTGGTATTTTTGTCTTGAGCATCTTCTTTTTCGATGCGCTGGGCAATTCTTGCCATTGTTGCGACCGCTTCTACTGGGTACTTACCTACAGCAGTCTCATTAGAAAGCATCACAGCATCCGTACCGTCTAATATCGCGTTAGCTACATCCGATACCTCTGCTCGGGTAGGACGAGGATTGCTAACCATGCTATCCAACATTTGAGTAGCGGTAATGATGGGAATACCTAAACGGTTTGCAGTGGCAATTAAACGCTTTTGTAGTACTGGTACATCTTCTGCTGGAAGTTCTACGCCTAAATCGCCTCTTGCGACCATTACACCATCACACAGAGCCAAAACCTCTTCCATCTGCTCGATGGCTTCGTGTTTTTCAATTTTGGCAATTACTGGCACCTGTTTTCCCGCGCTAGAAATTAATTCCTTAATTTCCATTACATCTTGAGGATTGCGGACAAAAGAAAGTGCTACCCAATCAACACCTTGGTCTAAACCAAATACTAAATCCTCGCGGTCTTTATCAGTTAAAGCCTTGATAGATAAATAAACACCGGGAAAATTAACACCTTTATTATTAGAAAGCTTACCTTCAACAGTCACGCGGCAATGTAAATCGCCTTTTTCTTTATCAACCTCCTCAACCTGCATTTCCACCTTTCCATCATCAAGCAGAATATTGGCTCCAGCAGGAACTTCTTCCGCTAAATGCTCGTAGGTAATACAGCTAATTTCTTGAGTACCGACAACTTGACGATTAGTTAGAGTGAAACGGTCACCTTTAGCTACTACTATCGACCCGTTTTCAAACTTACCCAAACGAATTTTCGGGCCTTGTAAATCTTGCAGAATCGCTACTGGTTTATTTAATTCAAATGCTGTTTGCCGAATCAACCTTATATTACGCTGATGGTCGGCATGACTTCCGTGAGAAAAATTAAGACGCAATGTTGTCGCACCTGCTTCAATGAGAGCCTTTAGAACATCAGGGCTACTCGTAGCAGGTCCAATCGTAGCGACAATTTTTGTACGGCGAACTGAATCTCTTAATTCCATAGGGGCTACTATATCGCGCTTCTAGCTAGGGAATAATCCTAGATGAAACTATATCGTTTTGTCTGTGGCTAGAAACGCATTAACCAGAAAATTAAATTCCCAAGCATTAAATATCTTCTCACAATGTGTTCTAGCTGCTACTTTTTTACTGAGAAAAATGATTAGTTGAGAAAGAGACAAAGAGACAAGCGGAGATAGGGGGATAGGGAGACAAGGAGAAAATTAACTAAACTCCTAACTCTTGAATCCAAAATCCAAAATCCAAAATCCAAAATTATTAAACTCTTCCTAGTAACTCCTAACTGTTGACTGATGACGGATAAATGTAAAAATGTAAATAAATGTCGGTACACAAAACTTTATTATTCGTCTATCTGTGTCGTATACTCGCAAATATTTGGTAAATAAGGAGATGACAATGCTGATGTCGGAGGCAAAATCGCCACTGACACTTCCCCCCAAGGAACTTTTGTCCCCACCCGGTGGTTTCAATCCTACTGTGCTAATGTTTTTAGCCTCTATTGGAATTGTCGTGCTGTCCGTACTAGGTTATTGGGTTTGGCAATGGCCGCAATGGATATGCTTTTGTATGAATATCCTTGCTTTGCATATCTCGGGTACGGTAATTCATGATGCTTGCCACCAGGCTGCTCATCGCAATCGGACAATAAACGCGATTTTGGGACATGGTAGTGCCTTGATGCTTGTTTTCGCATTTCCTGTATTTACGCGAGTGCATTTACAACATCATGCAAATGTTAATGACCCAGAAAACGACCCAGACCATTATGTATCTACAGGTGGTCCGCTATGGTTAATTGCAGTTCGTTTCTTCTACCACGAGATATTTTTCTTTAAACGACGTTTGTGGCGTAAGAATGAACTTCTCGAATGGTTCATAAGTCGCCTTATAGTCGTGACAATTGTTTTTATTTCAGTGCAATTTGGCTTCCTAGGCTACATCCTTAATTTTTGGTTTGTGCCTTCAGGTATCGTTGGTCTAGCACTGGGTTTATTTTTCGACTATTTGCCTCATCGTCCTTTCGTAGAACGTAACCGCTGGAAAAATGCTCGGGTTTACGCAAACCCAGTTCTGAATATCTTGATTTTGGGACAGAATTATCATTTAATTCATCACCTATGGCCTTCTATAGCTTGGTACAACTACCAGCCTACATACCATCTGATGAAACCACTTTTAGATGAGAAAGGATGCCATCAATCATTGGGTCTGCTCCAAAAGAAAGACTTTCTAGAATTTATGTACGACTTAGTTTTGGGTATTCGTTTTCACCCGAAAAAAGAATAGGTAATGAGTAAGGGGTAATGGGTAATGGGTAATTAAAAGTGCAAGTGAAAGTGTTTTTAACACAACTGCATGCCTTCCCCTTACTTTTTACCTCTTACCTCTTACCTTAATTAAATGTCACTAGATATACTTTGAGCCTGTATAATTTCCGTATGAGCGGTAAATTGCAATCTGTTTAGTGATTCTGTGAAAAACACAAAACCTTTATAGGCAGTTGCATATTTATAGATTTTTGTGAAAAATCCTTCCGCTGTTTCAACCACTAACGGTTCTTCACTTTTAGAGACTATTTTCATAAAGTCTTCTGACTTGACACGAACTCCCGTTCCTCTGTCAGTGAAGACTCTGCCGCTAATACCTGTAGGTTGAGTCGTATTACAACCGTCAAACTGCATAGTTTTTTAAGTATTTTCACATAGAATTCTGTTTATTCTACACTTTCAATTCTATTTTGACTGTGATGCTTGTAACGGCTGGGGTAAATTCCAGTCGGGACGGAGTTTGGCAGCATGACGTAAATAGATGTGGCTGATGGTGGAATTCGATTTAATATAGGCATGGATTAAAATCCGAATGCACTTTTCCAAACTACCTGGAACAGACATTTGCTGCACGTCTATCATCGGAACACTGTTCCAGTCGGGACGGTGACGAGCTATAGCAGCCGGAAAAATGGCATCTAAATCGGATGTTACCGAGAAGGTAACGCTAATCATATCGGTTGGATGCAACTTATTGCGTTTTTCAATTTCGTCTAATATTTCCATTGTCGCTTCTTGTATCGCTTCAACCGTATTTTCTGGGACGGTTGTTGCTCCACGAATTGCCTGCATTCGCCCTTTCTCCACGTAAAAATCCTCCTAATTTTAGACATCAGTCATTAGACATTATTCATGATTCTTCAGAAAAAGAACAATTGACCAATGACAAATGGCTATATTTTATTTATCTGTTTGAGTTATTTATCTGTATTTCTATCCATCACCCAGTTAATAAACGGGAAATGTCAATCCCTAACAGAATTCTGGATTTTGCTGACCCTTTAGGGTCAGGACATCCACAAGATTCTTCCATAGTAAAAACTAGGGGCTTTGAACCATTTGTAATCCAAAATCCAAAATCTAAAATCCAAAATTTTTTGGTTAAGGTCTATACAGCCATAGGGGTAAACCGCTGGTAGACAGTTCAAACTCTACCCAATCAATTTTGGATGCAAGCCCCTGAGTTTGAATTTTATTACCAGGCAAAATCTTACTGTACCAAGGTTTGGGTTCTTCTAAGGTGTAGACCTCTGTTTTTTCTGGGTCAAGATTTACTAGCTCTGCCGTCCATCGACGAGCATCTTCCTCGCTTCCTAGTCTATCTACGACCCCTAACTCTACAGCTTGCTCTCCAGTAAAGATTCTGCCATCAGCGAAGGTTTTTACAGTTTCTGGTGCTAAGTTACGTCCTTCTGCTACTGTTTGCACAAACTGCTGATAACTTGTATCAATCAATTCTTGCAAAATAGTTTGTTCTTGTTCGGTGAGTTCTCTATCGAATGACAAAATATCCTTGTAAGGGCCAGATTTTATTACCTTAAAGGAAACCCCGATTTTATCTAATAAACGCTCCAAATTATTTCCACGCAAAATCACACCAATACTACCCGTAATAGTTCCGGGATTAGCCATGATGTGTTCTGCTCCCATACCGATATATACGCCCCCAGAAGCAGAAATATTGCCAAAACTGGCAACAATCTTGATTTTTTCACGTAAACGCTTAAGCGCAGTATATATTTCTTGAGAATCTCCTACCGTACCACCAGGGCTATCAATACGTAATAACAGCGCTGGAAACTTTTTCTCTTCTACAGTTTTGAGTGCTTCCAAAACTCGTTTACGAGTACTACCTGCAATTGCACCATTAACTTCTATTTTGGCAATTTGCTTGCGAAACTTTGACTTAAAAGGCCAAACCATGAGCAGTATACAGAACCTTTGGATATTTGATATTTGATTTTAAACATTAGCTTTAATTTATAAATGCGTAAAGCATCTGCTCGCATTTATTAACGCTCTTCAGACGCAAACCTACCAAATAATCCTAATTAAATTTTCTGTATCTAAATGTATTCTAGTTTGATGTCAAAATTTTTATGTTAAAAAATCTGCCTACCGATAAAAGGTTTATCATTTATTTTCTAAATATTCTGCAATCAAAAAATATCATGTTATTAACAGACCCTAGTATTCAATTGTGAAACACTGCTAATCCCTCTAAAAACCTTATTTTTCTGAAAAGCGGAAGATTTTGTAATTTGTAATACAAAAAAAATCTCGCATAACCCTGCAAAAGAGCAAATCCACTACTTAAGAATCTAAACGTAAAATTTGACACCGATAATATACATAAGTGTCAAAAAGCGCTCCTACAAAACTGCAAGTTAGACAAATAACAAATACACCTTGCATAGGTGTACCGCTGCCGAAAGTAGCTAGAAAATTAGTTATTTGAGTTGCAATTATTTCAGCCACGGCTTCTAAACCGGGCATAAAACTTACAAGCGATAAAATTAGTGAAACTCCACCAAAAAATATCATTGGAGCAACAAAACTAAAAATAATCGATAGAAGTAGAGAGCGAATAAAGTTTATAAACATGGTCATAGTAAAATTTTCCTATGATGATGATTTACAACAGTTGGTATCCGTCACTTTCTACAATAAGCGCAATTTTCTTATACTACACTGCATTTAAAGAATCTTAAGTTTTAATTAAAATATGTTCACATGTCTTGTAACAAATATTTTTCGATTTTCATTGGCACTATTTTTCTTAAAACCTTGATATAACCAGGATTCATTCCGTAATACAATTGTGCTTCATTCTGTAGGTGCTGTTAATAACAGCCTTGGTTTATGAGAGCAATTTTTTACTTAAGTTAACTATAAGGGGGCGAGTAGGAAGTAAAGAGTTATGGGTTTAAAATTTATAACCGTTCTCTGTTCCCTGTCCCTCGTACTATCTCAACTTTTTAAGTTTTTATCAAAATCTTTCGCTATTATGACGGGAATTGCTGAGTTAATTAAAAATTGTGAGTCAAGCAACATCTAAATCCAGTTTAGGAGCATGGAGCCTACGATTGTTGGCGGCGATGTTCTTGATTGGGCAAGTGATAATTCATTTATTTAAAGGTAAAGTTCATCGTCGCAATACTTTGGAGCAAATGGCTGCGGTAGGTCCAGACTCATTGTTTATAGCCTTGGTTACAGCTGTATTTGTAGGTGCAGTATTTACAATCCAGGTTGCGCGAGAGTTTATTAATTTTGGTGCAGGAAACGCCGTAGGGGGAGTATTAGCAGTCGCATTAACCCGAGAACTTTCTCCGGTACTTACAGCAGTGGTTTTGGCTGGACGAGTTGGTTCGGCATTCGCTGCGGAGATTGGTACTATGCGGGTAACGGAGCAAATTGATGCTTTATTAATGCTAAAGACCGACCCTATAGATTATTTAGTTATTCCTCGCGTCCTTGCTTGCTGCATAATGTTACCGATTTTGACTTTATTATCTTTGGTAACAGGTATGGCAGGTGGATTGTTTATTGCCAGGAATTTATACAATTTATCGGATACGCAGTTTTTAGATTCAGCCCGGAATTTGCTAGGAGGCTGGGATATTCTGAGCGCGATGATTAAAGCTCTGTGTTTTGGACTTTTAGTAGCTGTCATCGGTTGTAACTGGGGTTTAACTACATCAGGAGGAGCAAAAGGTGTAGGTCAATCCACAACAACAGCTGTTGTTACTGCTCTATTAATTATATTTATTGCCAACTTTTTTCTTTCTTGGTTAATGTTCCAAGGTACTGGAGGTGCTTTGTTACAAGGTATTTAATTAAGTTAGGAGTTAGGAGTTAGGAGTTGTGAGTTATGAGCTTTAAATTACTTAAATATTGATAACTAGTTACTGTTCACTGCTCACTGTTCACTGCTCACTGATAACTGTTCACTGCTAACTGTTCACTGCTCACTGATAACTGTTCGCTGTTCGCTGTTCACTGTTCACACTTAACTTCTAAAATAAGAATGATGTCCATGCACGAAAAAGTTATTTTATATAGTGACTACTTCATTCACATCTAATTCAACATCTACCGTAGAATTAAAGCCCAGTTACAACATACCCATAGTCTTGATTATTGGGTCGATTCCATTGCTGGTAATAGGACAGCTTCTGGCTGGAGGAATTATTGGCTTATTTGGATTATTCCTGATGTACCAAGCGGTGACACTACGTTTACAATTTACCGCTACTGATTTAGACCTTGTTAGAGGTGATGATTTACTTCGTCGTTTTCCCTACAGTGAATGGCAAAACTGGCGTATTTTCTGGAATGTGATTCCTATTTTGTTCTATTTTAAAGAAACCAAAAGCATTCATTTTCTACCAATATTATTTGACCCTAAGACTCTTAAAACCTGTTTAGAAGAGCGTTGTCCGAGAATTGATTAAAAATTAAAACTATTGTTTGAGGAGTGAAAATTAGCGGTTTAGATTTAATAATTTCTTTCCCTGCTCCTCAGTCTCTTACTCAAAATATCGCGGACTGATTCACTTCGCTCGCTGGTAAAATGTAAAACTGACCATTTATAGTTGGTTCTTATATTCAAATTTGTAAAAAGTGGCACTTGGCTTAATTATGAACCAAGATGAAAATTATAACGAAGAACAATTACAGATAGATTCTACAGAAGAAAATTCATTTACTGACCTCACTTCTAATATGGCGAATTCCAGCGAAAACAATAACCCAGAAGATTCGCAATCACAATCACAATCAGTTGACAATTCTTCGGAATATAACTTAGCTGCTCAAAGAGTAGCCCAGTTACAACGTACCGAAGAATCTTTGAAACAGGAAATATCACAACTACAAGAATCTTACAAAACTCTTCAGTCTGAAGTGGGTAATACCCAAAAAGCACTCTCTAAAATGACTCAAGAGGCCCTGTCGGAGCTAGAACAACGCAAACAAGCTCTATTAATTTCTATTGAGCAACTCGAACGTCGTCAAGAACGCATTCGCAATGAAATGCGAACTACTTTTGCTGGTGCTTCTCAAGAGTTAGCAATTCGAGTACAGGGTTTTAAAGATTATTTAACTGGTAGTTTACAAGATTTAGCTGCTGCTGCCGAACAGTTAGAGCTTGTTCCACCTACAAAGTTGGAACCCCAAAAGCTTGCTATCCGCGAACCCGAGCCAGATGATGAATTTGATGATGAATTCGATGATGATTTTGATGAGCGAGGAACTTCGGACTTTAGCCGAGGACAATTTCAAGATACTACGAAAAAGATTCGTAAGTTAATAGACCAGTACCGCACTAAACCTGATTATTATGGTCCACCGTGGCAGCTACGACGTACATTTGAACCAGTCCATGCCGAACGGGTTTCTACTTGGTTTTTCCAGCAGGGAGGACGAGGTGCCTTAAGAACAATGGGTAGTAGATTGCAAAATACACTTATTTCTTCAGCAATTATATCGGTGTTGCATTCTTTGTATGGCAATCGCGCTCGCACTTTAGTTTTGGCAAATTCGCCAGAACGCTTGGGAGAATGGCGACGCGGTTTACAAGATTGCTTGGGTATCGGTCGTCCGGATTTTGGTCCCGATAGAGGCTTGGCATTATTTGAAACACCCTCGGCCGTAGCGCAAAAAGCGGAGCGTTTGGTTAAAGCTGGTTTACAACCATTTATTATTATTGATGATTCCGAAGAAGAAATTAGTGTTGGGTTGCTGCAATTTCCATTATGGTTAGCTTTTGCACCTGACCCCAAGATGATGAGAGACTATTATGAGGACGAATATTTTTAGTTAGTTGTTAGTAGATATTTGTTAGTTGTTGATTGTTGGCGGTTAGTCTCATACTGCTTATGTATGATTTATCAATTTTGTTCAGGATTTTTGTGGCTTTTATTTCATGATACATAGTCATTATAATTAATTGTCTTAGTGGGCTAATGCACTAGTATTTTAAGTTAGTTTTAAAAGCTATCAACTATCTACTAACAACTAAAAACCAACAACTATCTACTAACAACTAACAACTAACAACCAACAATTATCTACTAATTAATATGAGTATTTGGTTCAGTTTGTGTGGAGCAGTTTTAGTCGTAGCTTATCTTCTGGGTTCTACTCCAACTGGTTACACCTTGGTAAAGCTGTTGAAGGGAATTGATATTCGCGAAGTTGGTTCGGGTTCAACTGGTGCTACAAATGTATTAAGAACTTTGGGTAAAGGTCCTGGTGCATTTGTTTTACTGGTAGATAGTTTGAAAGGTGTTTTATCAATATTCCTGGCTTATTGGTTATTTGAATTTGCATCCAACAATAATTTAATTCCAGCAACAGTTAATCCAGAAATATGGCAGCCAATTATGGTTACTTTAGCTGGTTTAGCAGCCGTACTCGGACATAGTAAATCAATTTTTTTAGGATTCAGTGGTGGTAAATCGGTTGCGACAAGTTTAGGTGTGTTATTAGCGATGAGTTGGCAGGTTGGTTTGGCAACTTTTGGTGTATTTTCAGTGGTTGTAGCGATTTCTAGAATTGTATCCTTGAGTTCGATTTGTGGTGCGATCGCAGTTTCTGTATTGATGATTTTATTCCATCAACCCTTGCCATATATTTTGTTTGGTGTGGCTGGTGGTTTGTATGTAATCATCCGTCATCGCAGCAATATTGAAAGGTTATTAGCTGGTACCGAACCGAAGCTAGGACAAAAAGCAACGGTGGAAACTGAACCTGAGCAGACTGTTGGTTCTGCTGGTTAAATTTTT
>CAKZYM010000171.1 GCA_937884685.1 uncultured Calothrix sp. | reverse complement strand
TCTCCTACCTATCCCAAAATCACTGGCAGGCTTTTATACATATGAAAACCCGGTCTTAACTGTATCTCAAGCTCTGACTGTTCAACGGCTAAACGTAGGTTAGGATTTCGCTTTAGCAAGTTAGTAATTGCAATTTTCGTCTCCATTCGTGCTAGTTGCGCTCCTAAACAGGAATGTATTCCACTGCCAAAACCGAGGTGCTTGTTGGGAGAACGAGTAATATTAAATACCTCTGGATTTTCAAACATAGCTGGGTCATGATTCGCTGCACCCAGAAGCGGAAAAACCGTCGCACCTTTGGGAATCGTTACTCCATGTAGGGTAATATCTTTTGCTGCATAGTTGGCTTCTGTTGATTGTACGGAACCGCAAAAGCGAAGAATCTCTTCGATTGCTGGCTCGATTAGGTCTGGATTGTCTCGCAGTCGCGCTAGCTGTTCTGGATGTTGTAGCAGTGCGATTACACCATTGGTAATTAACTCTACGGTGGTTTCAAAACCAGCAGCAATCAGCAAAAAGACCATACCAACAATTTCATCCTCGCTTAAGCTTTGTCCTTCTTCCTCTGCTTGAATCAATCCAGTGAGTATGTCTTCACCAGGATTATCTCGCTTGCGCTCTATCAGCGTGCGTAAAAATTTAGACAAGTGTGGCATATCCCAGAACATCGTGCGGAAGATTCTCCAGCCTGAGAAACCATCCATGATTGATTCAATACCATTGTAAAGTTCCGACATATCTTCATCAGATACACCCACCATTTCCTGAATGACGGTAACGGGAATAGGAAGCGCGTAGGCTTTTTTGAGGTCTACAGTACCTTTCGCTTCGGCTTTGTCGAGTAGTTCATTAGTTAACTGCTCAATTCGAGTGCTAATTTTAGCAAGCGACTTGCGTGTAAATGCCTGATGTACCAAACTGCGTAAACGCTTATGGTCTGGTTCATCCTCGTACAGCATGTTTTGCGCCATTAGTTCAATCGACTTTGGCAGAGAAATGAATGAAGGAAGAGGTAAAGGAATAATTGACTTGCTACCACCCGTAATTGTGCTACGGTCGCGAATAAATCTCGGGTCGTTCAACATCATCGCGCAGTCTTCATAACGCGAAAGGACATAAGAATTTGCAACGATGAACTTTCCATTAAACACTGGTGATTTTTCGCGCAGCCATTTGTAGTATTCGTACTTGTTTTGAGCAAATTCTTTAGAATCTAAATCGGAAGGAATTTGTAGTTTATGATTTGTTTGTTTAGTTACCATGATTTTTTTAGTCCTGCGAATAAAGATAGAGGCTTATTGTTTCAATTTGGCTTAAAATGCTTATTTCAGAAAGATATTAGTTAATGTCTCTCCAAAAAAATTGCTCATTAAATTTCAAAATATTTTGATACTATTTATCACCATTAATTCCGTAAAAAAATCTAGGCAAAGCTATATATCAAACATTCGTTATAAATTAATCTAATCGAAATCATAATTCAATCTCCGTTTGAACTTGTAAATTAGTAAACCCATTTACCTTTTTACTATCTTCAGGGTTAAGAAGAATTTTGACATCAATTACTCTTTTATCTAAGTTTTCTCCTGGTTGGTTACTGAAGACGTTTTGTCTGTTGATTTGTAAACCAATTTGAGCCACTTCTCCCTGTACTTCTCCAGAAAAAGCTTGTCCTCTAATTGACGCTTTTTGTCCCAACTTAATTTTCTCTATATCAGTTTGATATACTTCTGCTACCACCATCATTTGCTGAGTTTTTCCTAGTTCAGCAATACCTTGATTCGATATTTGTTCTCCTTCTCGGGTGTGAATTTTAAGAATTTGTCCCGCTATTGGTGCGCGGATGTAAGATTGTTCTAAGTTCGTTTTAGCTTGTTTTAAATTAGCTTTAGCATTATCGACTTCAGTTTGTGCTGCTCGAATATCTACCGGACGAACTTCTGAAATTTGATTCAAATTTGCTTCAGCTTCTTTTATTTGTTCGCTTCCCGACGACTGAATGCGGTTCAAATTTACTCTTGCTTCAGAAAGCTGTTGCTGACGAGATGATTGGATACGATTTAAATTTGCTCTTGCTTCATTAAGCTGTTGTTTTGCGGTTTCTAATGTTAAGCGCTTGTTATCTCTTAAAGAATTAGAAACAGCACCATTAGTAAATAATTTTTGATAGCGTTGATATTCAACATTGGCATTATCAACTTCTGCTTGCAATTTTGCAATAGTCGCTCTTTGTGCTGATAATTCTGTACTTCTCTCGGCTTGTAAACGTGAAATAGTTGCTTGTTGTGCTGCAATTTGATTCGTTTTTTCTGATTTTAAACGAGCAATAGTTGCTTCCTGTGCTCTAATTTCTCCTGTTTTCGCTCCTGCTTCTACCTGTGCTAATTTAGCCTCAGCCATTCGTACTTGCTCTTTCGCTTTTAATAGCTCATCTTGCAATGTTTTTTGCGAATCTAATATTGCAATTACGTCTCCTGCTTTTACTTTATCTCCCTCTTTAACTAACAATTTCGTAACTCTATCACCGTCTAAACTTAAAGGAGCAGATAAATTAATTATTTCTCCTTGAGGTTCCAATCTTCCTAAAGCAGTGACTTTTTTAACAGCAGGAGGGACCTCAACTACCGCTGTCTCTGATGAACTCAATAAGCCAGTTTGAGAGATTCCATACCAGGAAATTCCTGCCGTCACTACAGTAGCAACTGCGACCACACCAATTAATTTGTGAGAAGGTTTAGAAATTATTTGCATAGTTAATTACCTCTTACCTATTACCTACTACCTATTACCAATTACCTATTCCCCAAATAACTACTCACCATTTTTATCAATAAACTTCCTTGTTCTTCGTAAGAAATCATTTCACCTTCAAACATTCGCACGCAAATCAAACCATTGATAAAGTTAACTACAAAATCAGCCACTGCTTTATCTTCAATTTCTAAATACTTTAATAATTCGTCTCTTGAATTTTGTGCGACTCGCTTCAAAATTTCGTTATTTAATACTTCGCTTTTTCCTTGCTGCTGATAAAAGTCACTCCAAAGTAAAATTTGACTGATAAAGTATTCTTCATTTTTCTCAACAAAATCTACTATGGCTCTGATTCGCTCTGGTACGTATTTGACATCTCCTGCTTCAGCTAAAAAATTTGCAATATCGATACGACACTGTTCTTCTACTAACTGTAAAAAAATCGTTTCTTTATTTGGGAAATAGTGATATAGCGTTCCTGTTGAAACACTTATTTCTTTGGCAATTTCACGCATCGTCACGGAAGCATAACCTTTAGAGGCAAATAAATCAAAGCTTTTCCATAGCAGTTCTTTCCTATACTTTTCGTGGTCTACAATTTTTGGCATTCAGTCACTCAAATTTTTTATATTGAACGTTAGTTATATTTTATTCCAATATATGATTTGTAGCAATAGTTATTTCTTGCATAATGTAGAGACGTTGCAATGCAACATCTCCATATTAAATTAATTTACCTGGATAAAGAGAATAATTTTTTAGAGTATTGAGCCAATCTAATTGTATTCGCTCTCAAATTATTTCGCACAATCTTAAAGTCAGTATTGCATCTTTTTTCTGCTCCTAATAAAGATATTTTATAATCCAAATCTCCTCTGAGTAAATCATAAGTTTTCAAATTATTTTCGATAGCTTTTTTGATACTAAGAGCCATCATTGCCCTGCCCGGTGATAATTTGGAATATTCGGGATTAAAACCAGTCATTTGCCCATAAGCAACTTTTTTATCCCTATCAATATACATTCCTGTAGCAGCTACTGGTGTTGTTTTATCCCACAATATATCTATCCATAACGAGTTACTTTCTGCACATTGCTGAAAAACACTGCGGTAGGTATTTAGAACTGATTCGGGTTGTTCTCCCCATTTAATTTGCCAAAGTTCAAATAAAACTTCAATTTGATTTTCTAGATTATCAGCTTGAATACTGGTTAAATGAAAATCGCTATTTTTCTCTATCTTATTAAGCGAATTGCGTAAATTCTTGCGAGGTTTTCTGCTAATAAAGTTTTGCAGGTATTCTTCCCATTCATCGGGTAGAGAAATGTAGGGACAAGTTGCACCTTGGTCGCTGGTAATTTGAAAATCACTTTGGGAAAACTGTTCGACAAAAACATTTAATCTGGGGTCTTGTATATCTTTTACATGAAAAATATCCCACTCCAAATTGTGATGGATATAAGATGCGAAACCTTGAATTGCATCCTCTTCATATTCTGGTAAACAGATAAATCCCGTATAGTCAGCAACTGGATGAGCGCAAGTTTGCAATGCTCTGTAAACATTGACATTAGCCCATCGTAGAGTACGCATTGCTAATGGGAAAAAAGCAACATAGCCTGAATCAGGCTGGGGTTTTATAGCTATTATGAAGTAGTCATGAGGAGCAATCTCCAACCACCCTCGCAACCAAGACCATGATAAAAATATTTGAGCGTGGGAATCTGAAGCGTAGACATGATTCCAATCTTTTCTTAATTTATTGAACTTTTGAATACTATTAATTACTTCTACTTGCATTTTATTTATAGGAAAAATTTAATTTTGGGAAAAGTAAAATATCTAGTCAAATTTGCAATGTTTTTCGCTCTATAAATAAAATAAACATAATGCTCTATAGCTATATATTTATCTCATTGATTATTGAAGCTAAGAATTAAAAACACCCTAAAAAATACATTGCGCTTTCAATACTATATGCATTGATATCATAAATTAATTTACTTTAAGCAAAATTTAAATTACTGCCCTAATTTTCTTCTAAATTTATAATATCTATATTTTGGCAGCAATATATTAGCCTGATTGGATTGGGTCTATCTATGAAAATATTGAGTTTATTTATTACAAATTAAAAATATATAATATATTTTTTTTATTTGCATAAATAAATTACACGAGAAAAAAAATAGTATCTGTTACGACAACTTACTATCTAAAATTTTTATTTCACTAAAAAATACTGAACGATGAGATGAATCCTCTGGGCAAAAATTATTACTCATTAATTCCCAGGGATAGGGGTTTGCAAGCATTATACCCATTCTGTATGAGGCTGCGCTCAATCACCCGCAGCCTAGAAGGCTGGGGCTATAACAACAAAGCCAACCTACGTTGGCTTAATTCGGCGCATCTTTATAAAGAAATGGTATTACGTACTCCCTAGAGTTATATTGCAATGACTATAGTGAAGTTAACTGTGCGTAAGTTCTATCAATAAAACAC
>CAKZYM010000170.1 GCA_937884685.1 uncultured Calothrix sp. | reverse complement strand
CAACAGCCAAAGGTGAAGGAGGTAATATTTCCCTGCAAGCAGATACATTACAAATGCGTCGCGGCAGTAATATCACTGCTACGGCTATGGGGAAAGGTAGCGGTGGAAACATTGCTATCAACACTAATACTCTTGTCGCTTTGGAAAATAGCGATATTACCGCAAATGCTCAAAATAGCTTTGGTGGAAGAATAAATATCAACGCTCAAGGTATTTTTGGGATTCAACAAAGAGAACAACTTACTTCTGAAAGTGATATCACCGCAAGCTCTCAGTTAGGGACTTCTTTTAGTGGAACCGTAGAACTTAATACTCCCGGTGTTGACCCGAGCAAAGGTGTGAATCAATTACCTGTAAATGTTGTTGACCCGACCAATCAAATTGCTTCCGGATGCAATGCTAATACAGATAATACATTCGTAGTGACTGGACGTGGTGGAATTCAACAAAACCCTAGCGATAGAGTAAATCAAAATATAATTTGGTCGGATATCCGCGATTTATCAGTACGTCGTAAACAGTCAAATAATATTGCTCGGACTACAAGAATATCGAAGCAGCGAAGAATTATTGAAGCTACGGGATTTGAAATCAATCAGTTTGGACGGGTGGAATTAGTTGCAAGAACGTTAGAAAATTTTCAAAAATGGCAACAAATCCCTAGCTGTGGGGAAGTGTAAGTACGCAATCGATTACAAAGAATTGTTCATAAACTAGAGAAAATACTGATTGTATCTCTGTTTAATTTGTTTTCAATAGTTTAGGAGTAACTATAGTTTGCATTAAAGACTTTAGTCCTTACCTCAAGCACTAAAGTCTTTACTTACAAATACTGCAAATGCATCTAACCATAAAAGTAATGAATATAAGGAAAAAGTTTTTAAAATCAATTATTTTTTGTTTATTACTAGGAATCACTACCGCATTAGTTATCACAATATTTTCCCCCGTATCGGCTCAAGATAATATTTACTCTGATACTTCTAAATTTTCTCTGATTGCGAAAAAAAATCATAGTCCTCAAATCCTGTTTGAACGAGGTAAAAATCTGTTTGAAGCAGCAAAATTTCAGGAAGCTGCTAAAACTTGGCAATATGCTGCTGAGGGTTTTGAGCGTCAGGGAGATAAAATTAATCAAGCTTGGAGTTTAAGTCTTGTATCTTTGGCTTTGCAGAATTCAGGAGAATTGCAAACAGCCGAAATCGCTATCGATGAAAGTTTGGAATTACTGCAAAACCAAAAAGGTAATACTGAAATTTTAGCTGTAGCTCTCAACACTAAAGGAAGCCTGAAAATAAAAATGGGGCAAGCGAGATATGCTCTGGAAGCTTGGCAGCAAGCCGAACAGATTTACCATAAGCTCGGCAATAAATCCGGCATAATTGGTACTCAAATTAACCAAGCCCAAGCATTACAAGCAATGGGTTTTTATCGGCGATCGCAAAAGTTGTTGGAGTCGATAAATCAAACTTTGCTTCCCGAACCAGATTCTCAATTAAAAGTTCAAAGTTTACAGGGTTTAGGAGTAGCTTTACAGCTAGTGGGAGATTTGAAGGAGTCCGAGAAAGTGTTAAAGCAAAGTTTAGCTATAGCTGAAAAACTTTCTCTCGATAGCAGCGAGATTTTATTTAGTTTGGGAAACACCCTTAGAGATTTAAAGCAAGCCGAAAAAGCTTTTGATTACTATCGACAAGTAGCAAACAATCCAAAAAATCGTTTAATACAACTTGAAGCAAAACTCAACCAGCTTAGCTTACATATCGAACAGTCACAATGGCCGCAAGCTTTTGATTTAGTACCGCAAATTCAATCCGGGTTAGATAAACTTCCTCCCAGTCGCGGCTCAATTTACGCTAGGGTCAATCTTGCTAAAAGTATTGCTAAATTGATGAAAGCTCCCGGTACTTCAAAAGCTTCCCTAAATCGAAATGCAGCCAATATTCTGGCCCGTGCGATACAACAAGCAGAAAATCTCAAAGATTCACGCGCTCAAGCATATGCTTTAACTCAACTGGGAGGCTTATACGAACAAACTTTGCAGTACAGCGAAGCTGTAAAACTCTCCCGTCAAGCTTTACAAATATCTCAAAGCACAAACGCTTCCGACATCAGCTATCAAGCAGCTTGGCAAGTTGGAAGAATTCTCAGAAATCAAGGAGAAACCCAAGAAGCAATTTCCGCTTACGACTCCTCAATCAAAATTCTTAAAACCTTACGCAGCGACTTAGTAGCAATCAACCGAGACGTACAATTCGACTTTCAAGAAAGCGTAGAGCCAGTTTACCGCGAATTTGTAGACCTATTATTACAACCCGAATCATCCCTAAATAAACAGAAAAAATCCGGAATCTCGCAAAAAAATCTCAAACTAGCACGTAAAACCCTCGAAGCACTACAATTAGCCGAATTAGATAACTTCTTTCGCGAAGCTTGTATTGATGCAAAACCAGAACAAATCGACCAAATCGACCAAACAGCAGCAATAATTTATCCAATAATTTTAAATAATCGTTTAGCAGTCATCGCATCACTTCCCGGTAAACCATTAACCAGCTACAACACATATTTACCAGAAGCAAAAATAGAAGCAACAATCAAACGGTTACGATTATCCTTAAACCCTGCTTTCTCAAAAAAACAGAGATTAAAAGTATATCAGCAAGTATACAAATGGTTAATCAAACCCATAGAAGCAGACCTAGCAGCAAACAAAATTCAGACCTTAGCATTCGTATTAGATGGTTCCATGCGAAACATCCCCATGGCCGCATTACACGATGGAAAACAATACCTAATAGAAAAATATAGCGTAGCAATATCACCCGGATTGCAATTAATGCAAGCGCGAAAACTTAAAGATGATAACTTAAAAGTAATTGCAGCAGGATTAAGCGAAGCACGTCAAGGATTCAAAGCCCTACCGGGAGTAAAATCAGAAGTAACAGAAATATCTTCCCAAGTCAAATCCACCCTACTAGTCAACGAAAGTTTTACCGACAAAAACCTAGCAAAAAGTATTAAAAACACGCCATTCTCAGTTTTGCATTTAGCCACCCACGGACAATTTAGCAGCAACTCAGAAGACACCTTCATACTTTCCTGGAATGGAAAAATCAACGTCAAACAACTCAGCGAATTCCTCCGCTTCCGCGACTTATCCGAATCCGAACCAGTAGAATTAATGGTACTCAGCGCTTGTCAGACAGCAAAAGGGGACAAGCGAGCCATCTTAGGACTAGCAGGAGTAGCAGTACGCTCCGGCGCACGTAGTACATTAGCTACATTATGGGCAGTAAAAGACGAATCCACAGCCAAATTCATGGTGGAATTCTACAAAAATCTCAATACAAAAGCAATAAGTAAAGCCGAAGCATTACGACAAACTCAGCTAGCTTTCCTCAAAGATGGAAACTTCACCCACCCCTTTTATTGGGCACCTTTTGTATTAGTTGGGAATTGGATTTAAGAGTTAGGAGTTAGGAGTTAGGAGTTAGGAATTAGGAGTTTGTAGCTCGTTCCAAGGTTCTACCTTGGAATGCTATTGTAAGAGGCTCTGCCTCTTATATTACAGAAAGAAATGCTAGCGGCTAAATGTGATACAAATATTGCTTTTTAATAGTGATAAATTTCGAGAGTATAATAGCGTTTATTTTTGGGTTTATTTTTAAGTTCATTTTCAAGATTGTAAAATATTTATCTACAATTGCTCATTCAATACAGAGTAAGATATTTATTTTACAAAACTATATTTTTAAAATGTTGTGATAAGAGCATTCATATCCGCTCAAATTAATCTCATTCACAACAAATTTTGCTGTAATAAGAGTGCGTTAAGTGCAAAAAATATATATTTACTCCTAACTCCTAACTCCTAACTCCTAACTCTCAACTCCTAACTTTCTTTACCGTGCTAATTTGCCAAGCTGCTAATTGTTCAAATCCCTTCAACTTAGAAGGAAATAAAACTTGCACCAGTTGCGGAGGAAGCAATTTTGGTAAGCTTTTGAGGAACCGTTATCGAGTCTTAAATTTATTGGGGGAAGGTGGTTTTAGTAAAACTTATGCTGCTGTTGATGTAGATAGATTGGATGCTCCTTGTGTTATCAAACAATTTTTTCCTCAAGTACAAGGAACTAAATCACGAGCTAAAGCGGCTCAGTTATTCCGAGAAGAAGCTTTTCGACTGTACGATTTAGGTGAAAATCACCAGCAAATTCCCAGATTACTGGCTTTTTTTGAGCAGGGTTCGAGCTTGTATTTGGTGCAGGAATTAATTGAAGGACAAACTCTTTTAGATGAACTTGATAACTCGATTTTTGGTGAAGATAAAATTAGAAAAATTCTGACAGATTTATTACCAGTTTTAGATTTTATTCATAATAATCAGGTTATTCACCGAGATATCAAACCGGAAAATATTATTCGTCGAAACAGCGACGGAAAACTTGTATTAATTGACTTCGGTGGAGCAAAACAAGTTACGCAAACCAGTTTGGCCAGACAAGCTACCGTACTTTATACCATTGGTTACGCACCAGCCGAACAAATGGCTGGATTTGTTTTCCCTGCAAGTGATTTATATGCTTTGGGGGTAACTTGCGTTCGACTTTTAACTCAATGTTTACCGCTTCCAGATGATAGCGGACAATTTGAAGACCGTATTTATGATGCCATGAATGGTGAATGGTTGTGGCGTGATATTTTGCAAGAAAAAGGTATTATCATCAGCGAACAATTAGGAAGAATTTTAGATAAATTGTTGCAACATTTAGTTAAACATAGATATCAATCAGCCGCAGAAGTACTCAAAGATTTAACAGAAGATTTAACAAAAAAAATAACTCCTCAAAGTCATTCTTTACAACAGCAAGAAGATAATTCACAACCTGTATTATCCCAAACAAATTTTCCCGATGTAGTGACAAATTCAAATCCGCAACCAGCAGCAACATTAGTAAATTTGCAAAGTTTTGAATTTAATGTAGTTAAAGTAGACGAAACAGGTAGTTTAATAAAAAGCTGGAATCGTAAAGCAAATTTATTTATAGAAGATTTAGCCGGTCAAATTAGCTTAGAAATGGTATCAATTCCCGGTGGTAGCTTTATCATGGGTTCCCCTAGAAATGAAGGTGGTACAGATGAAAGACCGCAACATATTGTCACTTTAAAATCGTTTTTTATCGGTAAATACCCGATAACTCAAGCTCAATGGAAAGCAGTTGCTTCATTACCCCAAGTTAATCGTTCTTTGAATCCCAATCCATCAAAATTCAAAGGTGCAATTTTACCAGTTGAAAACGTATCATGGTACGAAGCACAGGAATTTTGCGCCAGATTGCGAGAAAAAACCGGAAGAGAATATCGTTTACCTAGTGAAGCAGAATGGGAATATGCTTGTCGTTCCGGTACTAGTACTGCTTTTAATTTTGGTAAAAGCATTAATCCCGAATTGATAAACTGTAACATCGATAAGTATCATCCGATAGCAGCAATAAGAAAGCATTACAAACAACCAAAACCCGTAGGTAGTTCCGGAATAGCTAACGATTTCGGCTTGTACGATATGCACGGACAAGTATGGGAATGGTGCGCTGACCCCTGGCACAAAAACTATCATGGAGGACCTACAGACGGAACAGTTTGGCATTCTGGGGGAGACTTACATCGTCGTGTAATTCGCGGAGGTTCTTGGAGCTTTAGTCCTTATTGCTGTCGTAGCGCTAGTCGTAGCTGGAATGATACCGAAGGT
>CAKZYM010000169.1 GCA_937884685.1 uncultured Calothrix sp. | reverse complement strand
AATTGAATATATGTTATCTAATAGCGAAGTCAGGTTCCTCTTAACTGATTTTTCGTTATTAAATACTTTAAAGGATTTGATAGGTAACTGTTCTCAATTAAAATCTATTATCTGTTTAGATGAGATTGCTTCGGAAAATATACAGCTTACCCAGAAAAAAGAATTAACAATATACGATAAACTTAATTTTAATAGCCTTCCTAAAGATAACATAGAGCAAATAAATAGCTGCTCTGACCCAGCTTATATGCTTTATACTTCTGGCTCTACAGGGCTACCAAAAGGAGCAATTGTCAGACATGATGGTGCAGTTAATCATATTTATGCCCAATTTGATGAGTTAGAATTAACTGAGGAATTTTCTTTTTTACAAAGTGCTCCTTCCTCAACAGATATTTCTGTATGGCAATTCCTTGCACCACTTTTAATCGGTGGAAAGACGGTAATAGTAGATATTGAAACCGTTGCTATTCCTGATAAATTATTTAAAGTACTTTTTTCAGAAGAAATTACAGTTGTAGAATTAGTACCAGCATTATTTACAAGTTTACTTGAGTACACTTGCTCGCTACCGATTGACTCTAGAGAATTGCCATCATTGAAATGGATGATGGTTGTGGGAGAACCAGTCTCGGTTAGTAAGGTAAATAAGTGGCTTGAGATATATCCCGAAATTAAAATTGTTAATGCTTATGGTCCCACAGAAGCTGCGGATGATATCACTCAGTTTATAGTTAACAAGCCTTTTGATGAAAAACAAAGAACAATACCAATTGGTAAACCGTTAGCAAACTTAAACCTCTACATTCTCGACTCTGAGATGAAATTGTTACCGATTGGTGCTCCTGGAGAGATTTGTGTATCGGGAATTGGGGTGGGTGCAGGTTACTGGAAGAATGAAGAAAAAACCTCATATAGTTTTGTTCCAAATCCGTTTACAGATGCTAGGAAGAATTTACCAGAAAATCGTCAAGATTTAATTTATAAAACTGGAGATTTAGGAAGGTGGCTCAGTAATGGAAATATGGAATTCCTCGGACGTATTGACCATCAGGTGAAAATTCGTTGTTTCCGGGTTGAATTTGGAGTAATCGAGTCGTTTTTTGGTCAGCACCCGATTTTACGTGAAAATGTAGTTGTTGTCTATGAAGAGGAAGTAGATAACAAGGTATTAGTTGCCTATGTGGTTGCAAAAACAAAACCAGTTCCTAGTATTAGCGAATTGCGTAGCTTTTTGAAGGAAAAATTACCCGACCACATGATTCCTTCTTTTTTGGTAATGCTGGACAATTTACCGCTAGCACCAAGCGGTAAAGTAGACCGCAAAGCCTTACCCAAACCAGATAATCTTCGCCCGGAACTTGATACTGCTTACGTATCACCGCGAAATGAAATAGAGCGTAAAGTTGCCGATATTTGGCAGAAAGTGCTTAATGTAGAAAAAGTGGGCATTCAAGATAACTTTTTTGACCTTGGTGGTCATTCCTTAAAAGTGCTTCAGGTTTACAGTAAATTGCGGGAACTTTTCCCAGATAAATTAGTAATGACTGACCTGTTTAAATATCCTACAATCAGTTCCATATCCCGATATTTAAATCAAGAAGAAGATAGTTTTGCCAATCAAAGCGATGAATTAAATCAAGAATTAGAAGTTGGTAAATCCAGATTAAAACAACGCTTTTTACGAAATCAGCAACTGAATGTTTAACAAATAGCCATTCAATGGGGGGATGCAGGAATTGTCCCCAGAAGTAATAAATAATGGTACTTGAGAATGCCGGGATTAAAGATTTGAACAACGGATAGGTTTTTTAATATTTATGACCTAGTTGAAACGCCGGAGTTTGAAACCAACTATAATCCAAAATCTAAAATCTAAAATTTTTTCGGTCAACAACCAATAAGGAATATTACTTATGGCAAATTCATCATATTTAAGTAACCAAACTGGATTAGAAATAGCTATTATTGGCATGAGTGGCTGTTTTCCAGGAGCTAAAAATATTGAGGAATTTTGGCATAATCTTAGAGACGGAATAGAATCAATACATAGATTTACCGACCAAGAATTAAAAGATTTAGGTGTAGATGCTGCCTTATTTAACGACCCAAATTATGTTAAAGCACAGGGTGCAGTCAAAGATATAGATCTGTTTGATGCTTCATTCTTTGATATTAGTCCCAGAGAAGCTGAAGTCATGGACCCTTCAATGCGTTTTTTCCTAGAACATTCCTGGAAAGCGCTCGAAGATGCAGGTTATAGCTCCGAAGTCTATAAAAAACCGATTGGAGTCTATGCTGGTACAACTTTTGGTAAGTATTTACTTAACATTTATTCAAATTATGAGCTTATAGCCTCTGTCGGTGATAAGCAAATAGAAAAAGGAACTTCTCCAAGTTATGTAACTACACTTGCTTCTTATAAATTAAACTTACAAGGACCGAGTTATGCAGTTCAAACCACCTGCTCTAGCTCATTGGTTGCCGTACATTTAGCTTGTCAAAGTTTGCTCAGTGGTGAGTGTAGTATTGCTATAGCAGGAGGAGTCTCAATTTCAACAGCAGATGGTTATTTATATCAAGAGGGAGGAATTGAATCGAACGATGGGCATTGCCGTGCTTTTGATGCTAAAGCAGGGGGAACCGTAAGAGGAAGGGGTTTGGGTCTTGTAGTTCTCAAACGCTTAGAAGAAGCCATAGCAGATGGGGACTGTATCCACGCTGTTATCAAAGGTTCTGCCATCAATAACGATGGTTCGGATAAAGTTAGCTACACCGCACCAAGTGTAAATGGTCAAGCTAAGGTAATTAGAGCAGCTCAGGTTATGTCCGAGGTTGAACCCGATACCATTAGCTACATTGAAGCACATGGAACCGGCACTACTTTGGGTGACCCAATTGAAATCTCTGCATTAACGCAAGCTTTCCGCACCAAAACTCAGGAAAAGGGATTTTGTCGGATTGGTTCTGTGAAAACCAACATTGGGCATTTAGATGGCGCTGCTGGAGTAGCAAGTTTGATTAAAACAGTATTAGCCCTAAAACACGAACAAATTCCGCCCAGCTTAAACTTTGAAGAACCATCGCCTCAGATAGATTTTGCCAATAGTCCCTTTTACGTTAATAATAAATTGTCTGAGTGGAAAACTAATGGTACTCCTCGTCGTGCGGGTGTTAGTTCCTTTGGCTTTGGTGGAACAAATGCCCATGTGATTTTGGAAGAGGCTCCGTTAGTTAAACCTTCTAGTTCTTCTCGACCTTGGCAGTTATTATTACTTTCTGCAAAGACCAGTACAGCGCTGGAAATGAAGACAGAAAATCTGGCTAACTACCTCCAGGAACATTCAGATTTAAATTTTGCTGATGTTGCTTATACTTTGCAAGTAGGTCGCTGGAATTTAAACCATCGGCGAATGCTAGTTTGCCAAGGGCAAGAAGATGCAATAAAGGCATTGCAAGACTCTCAAAGACCTTTTACTCATTACCAAGAACCTTGTAATCGCTCGATTGTATTTATGTTTTCTGGACAAGGTTCGCAGTACGTAAATATGGGTCGGGAATTATATGAGAACGAAACCGTATTTAGAGAGCAAGTTGATTACTGCTGCGAATTACTTAAACCTCACTTGGAAGCAGATTTACGTACAATTCTCTATCCCAAGGAAGAAAAAGCTGAAGAAGCAACACAAAAGTTACAGCAAACAGCAATTACTCAACCAGCACTGTTTGCGATCGAGTATGCTTTAGCAAAGTTGTGGATGGCGTGGGGTGTGTGCCCAGAGATGATGATTGGTCATAGTATAGGAGAATATGTAGCTGCGACTTTGGCTGGAGTTTTGTCTTTGGAAGATGCTTTAATGATAGTTGCAATGCGAGGAAAACTCATGCAGCAGTTGCCTAGTGGTGCTATGCTATCAATTCAGCTTCCAGAAAAGGAGGTAGAGCAACTACTAGAAAAGGAAATCTCTCTAGCTGCTTCTAATGCTCCGACCAACTGCGTAGTCTCTGGTTCCACAGAAGCAGTAGATAATTTGCAACAGGAACTGCAACAAATAGGTGTAAGTTGTAGGCGTTTGCATACTTCTCATGCCTTTCATTCTCAAATGATGGAACCCATCATTGACACCTTTATTCAATTTTTAGACAAGGTCAAATTAAATCCACCAAAAATTCCTTTTGTATCCAACGTCAGCGGTACTTGGATTACAGCAGCCCAAGCAACAGATCCTAATTATTGGGCAAAGCATCTAAGACAGCCTATACGTTTTTGTTCAGGAATTACTGAGTTAGCTAAAACACCCGAAACATTATTCTTGGAAGTAGGTCCTGGACGGACATTAAGCACTTTTGTTAAACAGCATCAAAAAGAAGAATCTTTAGTGCTGACCTCAATACGTCATCCTCGGGAACAACAGTCTGATGTCGCATTTATACTCAGTAATCTAGGTAAGTTATGGCTAATTGGGGTAGATGTAAAATGGTCTGGTTTTTACGCATCGGAGCATCGTCATCGCATTCCTTTACCAACTTATCCTTTTGAACACCAGAGTTACTGGATTGAGGTTAACAAAAATGCTAATCTGGCTATGATGCGACAGCAATCGACGGACAAAAAGCCAGATATAGCTGATTGGTTTTACATTCCACGCTGGAAAGAATCTACACCGCCTGAACTTTTCCAAAAGGAAAAACTATTAGAGCAAAAGTCATGCTGGTTAGTGTTTGTTGATACTTATGGAATTGGAATAGAAATTGCCGAGCGACTCGAACAACAGGGTCAAGATGTGATTACGGTTAAAGTTGCAGATAAATTTACAAAACTTAGTAACACTCAGTATACAATTAATCCCCAACAAAGGGATGATTATGATGCTTTAATTCAAGCATTACGAGAGCAGGATTGGAAGCCACAACAAATAGCTCACTTTTGGAGCATCACACCTGACGATATTTTAACTCACCACGAGCAAAACGCTGATATACAATTAAAACATCAGTTTTTTGAAAATTGTCAAAATCTTGGTTTTTATAGTTTGCTGTTTTTGGCACAGACTTTGGAACAGCAAAATATCATTGAGCAAATTAAGCTCGTGGTTATCACTAACAATCTACATGATGTAACTGGCACTGAGAATTTATGTCCTGAAAAAGCAACGATATTAGGACCATGCAATGTAATTCCACAAGAGTATCTCAATATAGCTTGTAGTTGTATCGATATTGTTTTTACTGAGCCCGGAAATAAGCAATCGCAAAGATTGATGGAGCATTTGCTGAGTGAATTAGTAGCACCAGTTGGAGACAGATTAATTGCTTATCGTGGAAATCATCGCTGGATAAAAACTTACGAAGCTTTACATATAGATGAAAATATCACCAGCAAAACTAAATTAAGGAAAGGCGGCGTTTATTTAATCACTGGTGGGCTTGGTAACATTGGTTTCGCAATGTCAGAATATCTTGCAAAGACAATGCAGGCTAAGTTGATTTTGCTCGGGCGGAAGGATATACCTGAAAGAAATCAATGGTCCCAATGGCTACTAACTCATGATGAATCAAATGAAGTTAGCTACAAACTTCGGAAAATAATCATGCTTGAGGAATTAGGTGCAGAAGTTCAGGTTATCAGTGCCGATGTTGCCAATGAACAACAAATGCAAAAAGCTATAGCCTTATCTAAGGAGCGCTTTGGTGAAATTAATGGTGTCATCCACGCAGCAGGAATTAATGACGATGCGTATTACTCTATCCCAGAAACTTCTAAAACTCAAAGTCAATCACAATTTCATCCCAAGGTATATGGACTATTTGCTCTAGAAAAAGTTTTGCGAGGTCAAAAGTTAGATTTTTGTTTATTAACTTCTTCCTCGTCATCTGTTTTGGGAGGCATGGGTTTAACTTCTTATTCGGCGGCGAACATTTTTATGGATGTCTATGCCCACAAACATAACCAGATGAACTCATTTCCTTATATTTGTACTAACTGGGATACCTGGCAGTCTCAAGACAGCGAAAAGCAAGATATTACTCTTGGATTAGCGTTAGAAAAAATACGTATGACACCGCAGGAAGGAATAGAAGTCTTGAGGCGTTTATTGTCTATAAATACAACTGTTCAAATGATTATTTCTGCGGGAGAGTTACAACCAAGGATTGACGAATG
>CAKZYM010000168.1 GCA_937884685.1 uncultured Calothrix sp. | reverse complement strand
TCAAAACCAAAATAGCCTATGGTGCTGGAGAGTTAGGGGGAGCTATTCCCAATAATATATTAGTCTTTTTTGTCTTATTCTTCTTTACAAATGTTGCCGGTTTAAATGCAAGTTTAGCTGGTAGCTTGATATTAATTGGTAAAGCTTGGGACGCAATAAATGACCCTTTAATTGGCTGGTTGAGCGATAAAACTCGTTCCCGTTTGGGTAGACGCTATCCTTGGATGCTGATTGGTGCAATTCCTCTTGTAATATCTTTTCTCTTACTTTGGACTACTCCAGCAATAGAAAATCAATTACTGCGTTTTG
The DNA here is from genome assembly GCA_937884685.1 of uncultured Calothrix sp. GTDB lineage: Bacteria > Cyanobacteriota > Cyanobacteriia > Cyanobacteriales > Nostocaceae > Rivularia. The sequence continues at coordinate 5,855 of CAKZYM010000168.1, read as the reverse complement.
CTTACTATACTATTATTTATATTATTTATTACGCTGCTGTTAGTTCTGTATGGATTCCTCATTCCACACTAGGAGCGGAATTAACAACTACATATAATGAACGTACTAATTTAACTGGTTTTAGGTCTGCTTTTGCAATTGGTGGAAGTATCTTCGCTTTAATTTTAGCTCAAATTATTTTAGGGATTTTTGAAGCACCTCAAAGCTATTTATATATGGCTGCTATTGCTAGTTTAATAGCATTTTTAGCTGTTTACTTTTGTGTTTGGGGAACTTATAAACGCTATAAAATTATTCAAAATCAACGAGAACAAATTCAGCGTAGACCACCAGAACCGCTTTTAACACAAATCAAAATAGCTTTAAGCAATAAACCATTTCTTTGTGTAATGGGGATTTATCTTTGTTCTTGGTTGGGAACCCAAGTAACAGCAGCAGTACTACCTTATTTTGTCGTAGACTGGATGCAATTACCAAAAAATCACTTCACCCAAATGGCTTTAGCAATCCAAGGAACCGCATTAATATTAATGCCTTTCTGGAGTATCATGGGACAAAAAATTGGTAAAAAAGCTATTTACTGCATGGGTATCCCAGGGACAATCATTGCTCAAGCGGGATTTTTCTTTCTGCAACCGGGACAAACTGCATTAATGTATATCTTGTCAGTTATGGCAGGAATTGGTATTTCAGTTGCCTACATTACGCCTTATGCAATGTTACCAGATGTAGTAGATTTAGATGAATTAAATACCGGACAGCGTAGAGAAGGGATTTTTTACGGATTCGTCGTCCAAACCCAAAAACTTTGTGTTGCATTAGCGATATTTTTAGTAGGTAAAATATTAGATTCATCGGGATTAATACCCGCAGTAGCAACTGAAGCACCACCCGTACAGCCAGAATCGGCATTATTAGCAATTCGTTTAATAATTGGACCAATCCCAACTTTAGTTTTAGTACTTGGCTTTGTTATAGCTTATATTTATCCAATTACTAAATCAAAGCATGAAGAAATTGTTTTGAAAATCAAAGAAAGAAGAGAATAGTGAATTGGTAATTGGTAATTGGTAATTGATAACTGTTTACAGATGTCTTATATATTTTCACCAATTAACGAAGGAAGCGCCCGAATTATTTTAGGCTGGCGCTATAATGAATCATTAAACTTTTATAATCCCAATCCTTCTGAAATTGAAGAAACCGTAAAAGATTTTTTAAATCCTGAAAATAGTTACTACAGTATTTTCAATAATCGCAATCAACTTGTTGCTTATTGTTGCTTTGGTGAAGATGCAAGAGTTAAAGGTGGTAATTACGATGTCAAAGCTTTGGATATTGGATTTGGTCTGAATCCAAATTTAACCAGAAAAGGAATTACATTTCGGATAATCAGTGCTGTATATGATTTCGCGAAAAGTCATTTTTCACCAACTTTGTTCCGTGTCACGGTAGCTGAATTCAACCAGCAAGCAATAAGACTATATGAAAAAGCTGGTTTTAAACAAGTTCAGAAATTTCAACGAGAGCAAGATGGAATGTATTTCTTGGTTTTTACTTTGAATATTTAGTAATTATACAGGCTGATAAACCCGATAAAAAAAACTGGGTTTCTTAATTCTCCTTTTATTATCAAAAATTTTTATTTATCTTCCGAATTTACAAGCTTATAATCACTCAACTTAAACAGAGTCGCAGCCCAACGTTCGTTCGGATAAATTTCTTTCACATCTCCACTAAAACGAATCATTAAACCATCTTTCTTAAATTCATCAGATAAATTGCAAGGAGCAAATCTGCCATTATCTTTACTAACAATGATATAAAGCCTATCGTGAATTCTTCTTACTTTACCAACTTGATTTTTAAGAGTATCTACAGTTTTTCTACTATCAAAAGCACATTTAGAAGTTTTTTCTACTTTCTTACCAATCAATCCCAATTCCCTTAACTCTTGTCGAGTTTTTTTATCCCAAGGACGTACCGAGCCAAAAGCACCATCATAGATAGCATTCCAAGGTTGAGAACCTTTATTTTCCGCAAAAAATATAAAATTACCTCCCGGTTTTTGAATAAAATTATCGCAGGAGGTAAGATTAAACCCTTTCAGATTTACAAGTTTTGGCCCAGAACCTTTTAAATATCGTTTGACTCCAATTACAATCGTGTCCCCTTTAACTCTTCTGACAAATCCTTGAAAAACAATCGGAGTTTTATCTACTCTTTGAGCAATAGTTGCTGGCTTACTTCCAGGTGCTGGAGAACAAGCATAAGCCGATTCTAATGGAGTAAAAGTTAAAGCAATAGATATTGGTAAACTTAATCCGATAATTCCTAATAAGTATAGGGGAGCAGATTTTAATTTAGACATAAAAAATAATCAATTTATGGACAGGTGAAAATTAACGCCAAAAGCTGATTTCACAATTAATAAGACTTAATAAATTATCGTCAAGTTCCTATCGTAAAATGACTTGAGAATTAATAATAAATTGTGTCTACAGATAGATGTGAATAATTAATATTATGGATTGTAGAGACGCGTTAGCGTTCACCGAAGGTGCGGTTAAGCGTGACCGGAGGTAATCATATAGCGTCTCTACAATTTTGGTTATTCCCACAGACCTATAAAAGATGGTAAGAAACATTGATATACAAAAACTAATTTCAATTCAAAAGAAACGCATCCGTTGTTAAAATCCAAAATCTAAAATCTAAAATCCAAAATCAAATGTCCGACACACAACAAGTAAGCAACGCAGTAGCGAATCTCTACAATACTTATCCTTTCCCTCCAGAGCCTTTACTCGACGAACCACCACCGGGTTATAATTGGCGCTGGAATTGGTTGGCTGCTTACAATTTTTGCACTGGGAGAAAACCGCAAAAACAAGACGTTCGCATTCTTGATGCAGGTTGTGGTACCGGTGTCGGAACAGAATATTTAGTTCACTTGAATCCTCAAGCGACAGTCGTAGGAATTGATTTAAGCGAAGGTGCTTTAAATGTCGCTAAAGAAAGATGTCAGCGCTCCGGTGCAAATCGTGCAGAATTTCATCATTTGAGTTTATTCGATGTAGAACAACTACCCGGTGAATTTGATTTAATTAACTGCGTCGGAGTTTTGCATCATACTTCCGAACCGATTCGCGGTATTCAAGCTTTAGCCAAAAAATTAGCCCCCGGTGGTTTGATGCATATCTTTGTATATGCTGAATTGGGCCGCTTTGAAGTTACTTTAATGCAAAAGGCAATTTCTTTACTCCAAGGTGAAAAACGCGGCGATTATCGCGATGGTGTCAGCGTCGGTAGAAAGCTGTTTGATTCACTTCCTGAAAATAACCGCATAGTCAAACGAGAAAAAGAAAGATGGGCTTTAGAAAATCAGCGTGATGAAAATTTCGCCGATATGTACGTACATCCCCAAGAAATTGACTACAATATCGAAACCTTATTTGAATTGATTGACGCTTCCGGTTTAGATTTTGTCGGTTTTTCCAATCCCGGTTACTGGAATTTAGAAAGACTTTTAGCAAAAGCACCTGAATTAATAGAACGAGCCGAAAAGCTGGGAGAAAGAGAGCGTTACAGATTAATAGAATTATTAGACCCAGATATTAGCCACTACGAATTTTTCCTGAGTCGTCCACCTTTAGATAAAACCGATTGGACAGAAGATAATGCAATCTTGGCAGCAACTCCAGAATTAAATCCTTGTATAGATGGATTTCCAGCTTCAAGTATTTTCAATTACGATTACCAATTAATTAGATTATCGGAAGACGAAATTGAGTTCATGAAAGCCTGCAACGGAAACTCAACAGTACAAGAAATTTTAAATAAAGTTCAACTTGATTTAGAGAAAGTTAAAGAACTTCAAAAGCAACAGTTGATAATTTTCAGTTAGGAGTTAGGAGTTAGGAGTTAGGAGTTAGGAGTTAGGAGTTACCAATCCCCAATTCCCCATTCCCAATTCCCCATTCCCAATTCCCAATTACCCATTACCCATTACCAATTTCGAGACTGTTCCGAGTTAACAGTTCAACCTTGCCTAAATGCTAATATCGCTCATGACAATCTCTTGAATTCGAGGATAAAATCCTGGATAAGCGTTTTTCTGCAAGCTATCGTCTTCTCTCCAAGAATGTCGAATCGGATAGCTTCTGTTAAACATATAAATCTCTGTTTGTCATCCGTGTAGTTCCGTATTTCTTACTACGATTTTTCTACGCTAAGGTTGTTTATGCTCTTAAATGTGTCGAAAAATTAATGAAAACAGTTAGTTGAGTGATGGTCTATGGTAACAAGAAGTTAATTGTTTTTTTCTAAAGTAATGTTACCCAACCGTGATATGATTCAACTGACTGGATTTGCAGTCAACATCAAACTTCTGTACTGGTTTCAAGTCTCGTGAGCTTGTCAGATAATACGATTGAATCCGCGCCTTCGACAATAGAAAATGCTCAAGCTGGTTTTGAGGACGCAGAGCCAGAAGATTCCATGCAGGATTTCTACAAACTCTATCAAGAGTTGTTAGTTATTACTCTTGCTTTAACGGGAATTATCTTTGTCTCTGTTTGGATATTTTATTCCTTAAACATTGCTCTAAATTATTTAATTGGAGGATGTGCGGGTTTAGTTTATCTCAGGATGTTGGCAAAAGATGTTGAGCGTTTAGGTAGAGAAAAGCAAAAATTGAGTAAGACTCGATTAGCTTTATTAGTGTTGTTGATTTTGCTAGCAGGAAAGTGGAATCAATTGGAAGTATTGCCTATATTTTTGGGCTTTTTGACTTACAAAGCAACGCTAATAATCTATGTAATTCGCACGACGGCATTCAGTTCTAACTAGCATACAACTGGGTAATTATTAACTGTAGAGGTTCTTCTCCAGTTAATATGGTCGAAACATAAGTTAGGTCGAGAAAATGGCAAATTTTCTAAATATTTTCAATTCTGTGACTCTTGCAGAATTGGAAGTAGGAAAACATCTTTACTGGCAAATTGGTAACTTAAAGTTACACGGACAAGTGTTTCTAACCTCTTGGTTTGTGATTGCCGTGCTAGTAATTGTTTCCCTCTTAGCAAGCAGTAATATTAAGCGGATTCCGAGTGGTATACAGAACTTAATGGAGTATGCCCTCGAATTTATTAGGGATTTGGCTAAAAACCAGATTGGCGAAAAAGAATATCGCCCCTGGGTGCCATTCGTAGGCACTTTGTTTTTATTCATTTTTGTGTCAAATTGGTCTGGGGCACTTGTTCCTTTCAAGTTGATAGAGTTACCTGAAGGCGAATTAACTGCTCCTACTAGTGACATCAATACAACTATTGCCTTAGCATTGTTGACATCATTAGCGTATTTTTACGCTGGGTTCAGCAAGAAGGGTTTAGGTTACTTTGGCAACTACGTACAGCCTGTATCGTTCATGTTGCCCTTCAAGATAATTGAAGACTTTACAAAGCCTCTTTCCCTCAGTTTCCGTTTGTTCGGAAATATTTTGGCGGATGAACTAGTTGTGGGAGTATTAGTCTTACTGGTACCTTTATTTGTGCCACTACCTGTAATGGCTTTGGGACTATTTACCAGCGCTATTCAGGCACTAATTTTTGCTACCTTGGCGGCTGCTTACATCGGTGAAGCATTAGAAGACCACCATGGTGAAGAACATTGAGGGCATAAAAAACCTTCATACCAAGCGATTAGTTGTTAATAGTTAAAGTCAGTTAGTTATTTAAGCAACTAACCACTAACTAGCAATCCTTCGGATATCTCCCTCCGGGAGACGCTCCGCTAACGGCAGTCGCTCATGGGGGAAACCCCCAAGACCGCGCTGCCTCACAACTAACACCTTT
>CAKZYM010000167.1 GCA_937884685.1 uncultured Calothrix sp. | reverse complement strand
GATGCTCAACTTCCTGTAAGTGCGATTACCTTCGGTAGAGCTTCGCTTAACGCCAACGCTACGATAACCAGTGAAGCAAGTACGGGGGTAACTATTACTACACCAAAAGGCAATTCAATCGAGGTGAATAAGTTAAAATCGGGAGCTTTCGTTGATGTGGATTGGAGCAAGCAGGTTTATCAAGCTACTGTGACTATTTCCGTTAAACCAAGTAGAAATCCTCAGAAACCAGATATCGGGGTTGCAATGATTAAAGACAAGAAGTTGGGAGAATTAAAACCCGAATCATTCGAGAAACTTTCAGCAGTATTGAAAGCTCATAAGATTCCGGTACAGGGTTACACCGTCAAAGGAAATATTACCGCTGCTCCACCCTCAGCAGCAAAAGTTGTAGTTGATGCGAATTCGATAGAGTATCCCGAAGAGTGGAGTATAATTCCACACAATGAGCCTTCCGAAAATAAATTTTTATTAGCGCAACAAATCCAAGCTAATCGTACATTAGAAGTAGCACCGATTATTTATGCTTTTCTTTCTACTCAGGATAAAACAACAGTAGAAGGGAAGTTAAATACAGTAAGCTGGAATCCTCAAACACAAGAGATTACTTTATGGACTAATGGTTCATCTAATCCGAAAATGCGAGTTAAGTATTCTGATGGGAAGGATCAAGCATTGTCAATAGGTAATACCGTGGAAGAAATTGAAGCTAATGGTTTAAGTGAAGCAGACGTTCAACATTTTCAACAGATAGCACCTTCTATTTACGCGAGAATCGCTGGAAATCAATCGGAAAAAATAGATAATAATATGGATAATAGTTACTAATATTTCGCTTAAATTCACTTCATTATCAAAGAAGGAGTATTTGTAAAATGACTCAAAAGAAAGAATACATTTCGATTCGCAATCCTTATCAAGATAAGACATCAGGAGAATTATTGGCAGAAGGAAAGCTTGATGTTGACCAACTATATTGCCCGACCAGTGATGATTTGAAAAGAATGGAAGAACGAGATAAAGAAAACGAAGAAACCGAAAAACTTGTTAATTCTGAAGAATTTAATCAAATGATTGAGGAAAATAAAAATAATCAAGCTTCTGGAGACATAGAATTTTGATTTGTTTACGTTTTAAGAGACGCTTATGGAAAGTTACCACAAGCGTCTCTTATTAAATTAGTACTCGCTTGCCAGCATAATCGTCATTACTCGAAAAGTTTTATCAACATTGTATGGTTCTTCCGAGCCGATACCTTGTTGATATTTATGTCTGTCAAAGTAATCTATTTTAAAGTAAAACTGTTCATCAAATAGCTCTATTTTACCCATATCATGTTCTTTCCAAGGGTCGTTATTTTCATTGAAATCGCTAAATTGCTTTACCGCTTGAAGTAACTGTTGTAGCTGATTTGTATTTAAACAACCTACTCCCTGCGTAATGATTACTTTTCCCAGTTTATTATCAAATGTTTGACGGAATTTATCGTTGAGAGCGCGGATTTTAGCGGTTGAATTTTTCTCGGTTTGATTTGTCATGTTTCTCACCGTTATTTTTCAACCCAGATATATATAGATAGTGAAAATCTGCTGCTTGATTCAGCAACAGACTTAGAGATTATTCCAAGGCGATTTTTGCATTTTATAGCACTAAGTATTCAGATTAGGATATAAACCAAAACCTATAATTAGTAAGCTTTTGATTTGTGTATAGCGCCATAATTTATTGACCAAAAACACCCACACCGTAGTAACAAGGATTTTGGTTGCAGCTAACCATATTCACTTTAATACTGTATCTACCGCTCCAACGTGGGTTAACGGTGACAACAGGAGTATCATCGCTTTGTATATCTGAATCGATAAAATTTCCCGAACCATCGTATAATTTGAGGTCTATATCGCTACAGTCTCTATCACAAACTCCCACAATTCCATAAGATTTACCTGCACGAAGATTTAGAGTAATATAATCCGACTGACCATCACCTACAGAATCGATAAAAGGGTCATGAGTCAAATCGTATCCCCCTAAATCAGAAGCAACCGCAACTCGTAATAATTGTCTGCCTACATCATCAACAAATCTGTGATGAGCCTGGGCTGTCATTTGTGCAATCAAAAATGAAGCGGAAACAGTCGCAATTGCAGTTAAAATTCCAAGTAATTTAGAGTTAAGTTTGCTTGTCATTGATGTTTGTTGAAGTCTACAATTTCATCAAACAACACCGCTACTTGAGAACAGACTTGAGTTATTATTGACTTTAATTTACTTTTATTTTTTATATTCTCGTCAGAAAACACCAGAAAATTGACCAAGCTTTCACTCACTCTTCTGCAAAAAATATTTCTCATACAACCGACATCTAGGAATTACTTGGTCATCCTCTAGTTTCACCACACCCAAACTATATAATTTAAATCTGACTTCTTTAGTTAAAGGTATGGAGTAATTACCCCCGGCAATTTCTTGCATTGCTTGCTTTAATTCTGGTTGTCTCTGCAAAACATTTTCTAATCGTAGTAAATGATTGTTATATATACTTTCTGCGGTTGTTGCTTTCTGTAAAAGCTCATCTAAATTTGTTTCTTGTACGGCAATTCTATACATAGCTAAACGTATCAGATAAGGATGCCCTCCTAGCACTCCCATCAAGCTTTCTACTTGTGTATCGCTCCATTGCAGCTGATGACGATGGGTTAAATCCTTTACTTGCTGATGGTTAAATTATTGTAATTCTACTGGTAAACCGACATTAAAGGGCGATTGATTTAAATCCACTTCCACGTAAGCTTCGGTAGAATAGGCTAAAATTAATCGCAGTTGCTTCCAAGTATCCCGACGTTTGGTATCTTCATGTACGGCACGCAGTAAAGCAAAAAAATCTTTGTATATTCCAGGATATTGAAATAATCTATCAACGGTTTCTAAACTTAGAACCAACGATTTCTTTATCTCTGGGAATAAATCACGCTCGAAATAATTTCTACAAGCTTGATTGTATCCAACTCTTTTGCAAGACTTCCAACGTTTATCCAGTTTATCTGATAACTTTTCCAGTAGTTCTGGGTTATTTCTCCCTATTTCGTCAATAACAATATTGCAGAAACAATATAAAAAATTATCTAAATTTGAGAAAAACTGTTCGTCTGCTATACCAAAGTCAATTGTTATGGTTATATTTTCTTCGCTTGTTGCTTGTTGAATAATCCGAGCTAAAAGGGAAGATTTTCCCATTTGTTGCGGTGCTTTAATACGAATTAAACAACCAGGTTTCTTGATTGCTTCATAACAACGCTGCTCATTGGGGGGACGCTCTACATAAAAGGAAGAATCTACTGGTACCGCTCCTTCTGGATATTCTAGATTAAGAGGGGGCTTCATTTTATCTATTTCTAGTATTTCTGGTGGGTTTTCTTCTTCTTCATTTTCTTTTGTAGAAACTCCAAAATCAGCAATATCTTTGAAATCCAGGTCTAATATATTACAAAACTCTCGAAAATTCAAATTATCAACTGGTTTACCATTAAGAAAACTGTAAGCTGTTGACTGAGAACAGTCTATTGCTTCAGCTAAATCTAATTGACGTGTATAACCTTTGTTTATCGCTCTTCGTTTGACATATTCAATAAGATCCGAGCGAACTTTGAGACTACGCATACGTATAGTTGGCATAATATTCAGCAAATTTTATACATTTTTATATTGTGAAATTAGCTTATGAAATTAGCTGATAGGACTAACAATTCATTTATATAAATTACGCGCTGAAATTTAATTTGAATTGTTGACATAATAATGAAGTTTATAGTGTCACCCACCATCCGAATTATGTGACGTGCCCCCTTAGTCCTGATTAAGTAAACTTAAATCCAGACATATAAAAAATAAATTACAAATCAGTTCAAAAGTCAATATGCAACATACGAAAACCTGACAATTTCAGCAAAAATTACTCAAAATCCTCAGAATGTTACGAATTAATACATACTCAATATTAAATCGATACTAACTCAATATAAACTCAACATTTTGTAAGTTAAATTAAACAGTAAATATGGGAAAATAGTCTTTGAATATAATTCATATATTTTTCCCTGAGTCAACCAATTCGATTTTATAAATCTATAAATATTATTAATTCGCATACCAAAAGCAGATTTATGATGGGAAACTACAGAAATACAATTGGTGGAAGCTTAAAGGAAAATGACCCCAGTTATGTGACACGGCAAGCAGATTCTAAGCTGTATCAGTTTTTAAAGTCGGGAGAACTGTGTTATGTTTTCAACTCCCGCCAAATGGGGAAAACCAGTTTATTAGTCCGGACAATGAAACGCTTGCTGGCTGAGGGCTATGCTTGTGTTGTGATTGATATTTCTTTGTTTGGTAGTCAGGAAATTACTATCGAACAGTGGTATGGAAGTATTACTGATAGTTTATTCCATGAGTTATTAGTAAAATCATCCCAGCCAATGGAATATGAGGCATTAGATGAGTGGTGGGATACATATAAATCTCTGGAAATTTCACCAACAAAACGCTTAGAGAAGTTTTTTAGTGAATTATTGTTACCAAATATTGCTCAAAACATTGTAATTTTTATAGATGAAATTGATAGTATTCTCAGTTTAAATTTTTCGACGGATGATTTTTTCGCTTTTATTAGAAGTTGTTATCAAAGACGTGCTAATGACTCAAAATATGAACGTTTAAATTTTGCTTTTTTTGGAGTCGCTACTCCTAGTAATTTAATTCAAAATAAGCTGATAACACCATTCAATATTGGTCAGTCTATTCAGCTCGATGGTTTTCAAATAGATGAAGTTAATCCCTTAATAAAAGTTTTAGAAAATAACTTAGAGGGCAAAGTTGAAAATCTCCAAGGCTTGATGGAGGAAATTTTATACTGGACGAGGGGACAACCTTTACTAACTCAAAGAGTTTGTTATTTATTGATTTCAGAAATATTAGAAGTTTCCGCATCTGAAGCCCTATTTTCCAAGGATATATATCTGCAAGATAAGCAGATAAAAGATATTGTTCAAGATATTATTCAAAAACGAATTATTCAGAATTGGGAAGCACAAGATGAACAAGAGCATTTAAAGCATATCCGAGATAGGATGCTACTAAATGAACAACATGCTATTTATCATCTGGAATCACATCGGCAACTTTTAAAAGAGGGTGAAATTGCTTTTAATAACACTCCAGAACAGATGAGGTTACGTTTAACAGGATTAGTTGTTGAGCAGGAAGGCAAGTTAAGAATTTATAATCGAATTTATGCTCGCATTTTTGATTTAAATTGGGTAGAGAAAGAATTAAAAAAACAGCGTCCCTACGGAAAGCAAATTCGTGTTTGGTTAGATAGTAATTATCAAAATACGCCTTGCTTATTGCAGGGATACGAATTAGAGTTTGCTCTGAAATGGTCTGATGGGAAGAGTTTAGGTTATTTGGATTATCAGTTTTTAGCTGCTAGTCAAGATTTGGATAAGCAAAATGCTTTAGCAGAAACCAGGAAACAAGCTCAGCAGATTGTCAACAATGCCCAAGGAAAAGCCCAGCGTATTAGTCGTATCGGTTTGGGTGTTTTGACAGCGGGAATTTTGGGGGCTATAGGAGGAGGTTTGTATGCCCAAAAATTAATTGCAGATGCACAAAAAGCTACTGAAATCGAACGTCAAAGCAATGATGCTTTAGATTTGTTTGCTGACGACAAATACAAAATAGACGCATTAATTTCAGCAATGGAAGCTGGGCAAGGTTTACAAAAGCTTGTGGGGAAAGGTCGTTTTGTCGAAAATTATCCAGTTACCAGTCCCCTCAAAGCTTTAAAAGAAATTTTACATGGTATCAAGGAGCGCAATCGACTCAAAGGTCATACACATTATGTCAACAGCGCAGTATTTAGCGCCGATGGCAAACGCATTCTCACTGCTTCACAGGACAATACCGCCCGGATTTGGGATACTCAAGGCAAGCAATTAGCTGTTCTCAAAGGTCATACTAGTTTTGTCTTCAGTGCCGTATTTAGTCCAAACGGCAAACGTATTCTCACTGCATCTTGGGACAATACTGCCCGGATTTGGGATACTCAAGGCAAGCAATCGGCTGTTCTCAAAAGTCATACAGATGAAGTTAACAGTGCCGTATTT
>CAKZYM010000166.1 GCA_937884685.1 uncultured Calothrix sp. | reverse complement strand
AATAATAGCCCCAGGCTTATAGTCTGAGGGCTTTTTGCAGATTTGGGATGCTCCCGAAGTAAGAAGTAAGAAGTAAGAAGTAAGAAGTAAGAAGTAAGAGGTAACTATAGAATAATGGTTTCAATCGTTGGCAATGGTTGCCAAATTTTCACCTTACTATACTAGGGAGTAACTTTAATAGATTAATGAATAATAAGTAAATTTAAGATATAACTTTGGAACCTAAAAGGTTAGTGTGAATTAATTAATTGCGTGCATCGTAGAATAGTAATCGCTTTTCAATCTACGATTACACGCAATCATTTTTAGATTAATAACCATTAACATCCAACTATTACAGTGCTTCTGGTGGAGCGATATCGGAACCAATAGTTATTCCAGCATTACTAGACTTAATACCAGGTTTTGCGCTAGTTTCTTGTTGCTTGAATGATTCCGATACTTGGGAAGCTGGAGCTTCATCTGTATTTACAGGTTTTTCTGCTGTTTGTTGAGATACTAAAGACAATCCTCCAACAGCACCAGCGACAAGCGCTGTATAACCGACATAAAGATGCATCGGGCTAATATCGAGTCCTAATTGAGGAGTTTTATTTTCGGACTGAAACAAGGAAGGAACGAGCGATTCTTGTTTTTCCGATGATGGTAGAGATGCAGCTAAAGCAGTACCATTAAATCCTAAAGCATTACCCATAACTCGAATAAAACCGCGAACGTAGACTTCTGCTGGTAAGGATTCTATGTCACCTTTTTCTACAGCTTCCATCTGACGTACTGGGATATGGGTATACATATGCATGTCATTTAGGCAAAGACCTCGGGATTCTCTACCTTGTTTTAATTGTTGACCAATTTCGCGGAACTTTTCTAAACGTTGTTCTAATCTAGCTTGCTTAGCAATTTCAGCTTTAGAAGGTTTTCCAGATTGAAGCCATTTTAAAGGATTACGATTCTTTGAGGTATCTTGACGATTTACCGGATTGCTTGCTCCCTGTGTAATTGCGGTTTCTTTTACTACCGGTTCTTGCTTAACAATATCTGTTGTTGAAGATGGCTCCACAGTTGTTAAGCATTTAGATAATTCGTTATTCGGTGGCTCCGAAGTTATTTCAATTTCAATTTCTTCTTCAACTTTTGGAGTTGTATCCGTAGCTGTTTGACCGTGTAGCGAAAGCTGACGAAAAGCAACACCGATTGCTTCTCTTCCGATTGCTTTAAATAACAGCTTTGCTTGTTCGGATGAAGAACCCAGCAACTTCTGTACGGTCGCTACTGCACGACGATAAACTTTACTATTGTGTAGTTCTGTTTCTATTTCACCTAATAGCGAGCGCAATTCATCTTGAGAAATTTCAATATTAGGCTGTCCGGGTACTGATAAAGAATACATAGATGTCATAACCATAATCACAAGGATAAATGAAGAGTACTAAGGCAATAGGGTAGTTTTACCTGTGTAATTTATTCGCACTTTTCTTGACATTTCCGGATTGTTGCGTATAAACCCCATATCCTTTTTTGAAAAATAATCATAAAATTCTTATCAAAAATTTTTCACTAGCATCCATAACTATGAGTCTAGATTTTATAAGTATTTTTTTGTTCCCAATATTTGCAGAGTGACTATCATTGCTACAATTCAAAGAAATCTATATCTCGCCTATTTTGAATAATATCTGTATATTTTTTATCTCGATTTCTACCCAGCAAGCATAGGATATTTTTATCAAAAAGATTAATTATTAATTTATACTAAGCTGTTAAATGAAATGATTATTTCAATTGTCTATTTCATCAAATTGCTTTATATTAGATGCAAATATTACCTTAGAGAGATGACAGTTATAAGAAAATTTTTATCTTTTAGTATCAACTAACCGATAGCATCATCCTTTCGCTAAAATATAAAGAAAATATGTAATTTGCGTTGCGAACCGAATTTACTATGAGTGGTATCTGATAACAAAGATTACGACATCTGCTATTGGTCGTAATCTAGTATTATATTTGTTAAGTATTGCATTATGTATTGGTTATGAGACTGTTTGTAGTTTCATAACTTATTGCAAGAAGCATAAATTATTTATGTTTCCTATCAATTTAAGATAAAAAATAATTGATGATTAGGAGTGCATTCTAGAAAAAAAATTGATCTAAATCTTTGTATTATTAGGATTGTTGCTTATTTCCCTTGTTTTAGGGGCTTAGGGGATATAAGTTTAATGGAACATGATATTTTTCGTTGTTATTAGATAAGTACTAATATCTAAAAAATAGAGGTCTAAACAAGAAGACAAAGTATTTTAAGGAGATTAATACGTTTTTAATGCTGAATGCTTCCTTAAAAGCAGCCTTGCTATAAAAATGTATTATTGAAAAATAATTTTTGATAATTTGACGTTAAAAGTTGTATTATATACATCTTTTACAGTAATTTCTCTGTTGAATATAAGACATTAAAGACTATTGGGAGACGACAGTGAATCTGTTAAACGAAGAACAAGGGGAGAAACTTAAGGACATAACTAAAAAATTACAGCAACTACGAGAACAAAAAGGAATACATATAGAGCAAATCGCAGCTAAAATACTTGTCCGACCTGCTTTTTTAAATGCTTTAGAAGAAGGTCGATTTGAGGAATTACCCGAACCAGTTTACATTCAGGGATTCATCCGTCGTTACGGAGATGCTTTGGGAATTGACGGTACAGCTTTAGGTCAAGAGTTTGGTGCTATTGCTTGTCCCCCACCAGTTCCTCAAGAGAACAATGAATTAAACAATAAAGCAAATTTATACGTACCTTTAGCGGTACCCTACGTTTTATTAATAATCGGTGCTTCTTTAGGATTGTTTTACGTACTGAGTCCCAAAGGAGCAGAACAAGCTGTTAGTCAAAGTCAATATTCATCGAGCATTGTAGAGCAAGAAAATCAATCAAAACCCAAACCTTCGACTTCACCCGTAGCATCAAACTCAAAACCAACACCAAAACCAACACCCACACCTAAAGCAATACCGGTCGAAGGTGTAAAAGTTAGTTTGGACGTACAAGATGAATCTTGGGTAAGAGTAATAACTGACGGAAAGAAAGTTTTTGAAGGAACCTTACAGAAAGGAGACAAAAAGAGCTTTGACGCAAAGGAAAAGTTAGTTATACGCTCCGGGAATGCTGGAGCAGTGTTAGTTTCGGTGAATCAGAATAAACCCGTTCCTTTGGGTGACCCAGATAATCCGAAAACTGTTACTTATACTCCTGAAGTTGCTGGGGAGTAATGAGTAATGAGTAGCAAGTAGCAAGTAGCAAGTAGCAAGTGGAAAATAATAGTTCTTGCTACTTTTTATTTGCTAACTCCTAACTCCTAACTCCTAACTCCTAAC
>CAKZYM010000165.1 GCA_937884685.1 uncultured Calothrix sp. | reverse complement strand
TGAGTGCAACACATAATCTTTATCGAAGCTTGACACACCCTATAACAAGATATAGTTATTTGATAAGCTTTGGAAATAACTAGAATCGCAAAATTTAGAAGTTGTAAATCTGAGTGAATTGTTAAGCATTGCAAAGCAAGAGCGATAAAACTGCTGTATTTCACTGTTAATAGATTGATAGTAGTCGCTTAAATACTGGAAAATTATAGTTGCGATATATTTCTCTAGTATTAACTTATGTATTTAATAAAGATATATTGTTAACATTAGTAAAAAAGCTGAAAAAATAGGGGACTAATACTGCTATGGGTCGTGTAGGCGTTTTATTACTTAATCTCGGTGGGCCGGATAAACTTGAGGATGTACAGCCGTTCCTTTACAATCTTTTCTCTGACCCGGAAATAATTCGTCTGCCTTTTAGTTGGCTGCAAAAACCTTTAGCCTGGTTTATCTCAACGCGACGAAGTAAAACTTCTCAAGAAAACTACCGTAAAATTGGTGGTGGTTCTCCGTTACGTCAAATAACTGAAGCTCAGGGAGAAGCTCTGAAGGAACAATTGGCTCAAATCGGGGAAGAAGCTAATATCTATGTGGGAATGCGTTATTGGCATCCTTACACTGAGGAAGCTATTGCTCAGATTGTTAACGATGGTATTGATGAGTTGGTAATTCTACCGCTTTATCCCCAGTTTTCTATTAGTACGAGCGGTTCTAGTTATCGGCTTCTTGAAACAATTTGGCAAGAGAACCCCAAACTACGACAAGTTAAATATTCTGTAATTGCTTCTTGGTATAAGCAACCAGGTTATCTCCAAGCGATGGCTGAGCTAATAGCCCAGGAATTAGACCAGTTGGAAAATCCCGATGAAGGTCATATCTTTTTTAGCGCACATGGAGTTCCTAAAAGCTATGTAGAAGAAGCTGGTGACCCATATCAGCTGGAAATTGAGGAATGCACGCATCTAATTATGCAAACTCTCAATCGTCAGAATCCTCATACTTTAGCTTATCAGAGCCGTGTAGGCCCGGTAGAATGGCTGCAACCATACACTGAGGAAGCTATAGAAGAATTAGCACATCAAGGCGTAAAAGATTTAGTAGTTGTACCTATTAGTTTTGTTTCCGAGCATATTGAAACGTTAGAAGAAATTGATATCGAATATCGTGAAATTGCAGAAGAAGCAGGAATTACAAATTTCCGTAGGGTTCCAGCACTCAATGTACATCCAGTATTTATTCAAGCTTTAGCAGATTTGACCGTTGATGCATTGAAATCACCAAGCATTTCATTTGCACAAGTCAACCAGATGAAAAAGAAAGTTAAAATTTATCCTCCAGAGCGTTGGGAATGGGGTATTACTACCTCTGCTGAAATTTGGAATGGAAGAGTCGCTATGCTCGGTTTTCTAGCTTTAATGATTGAAATACTCACCGGACACGGTTTATTTCACGCTGTGGGGCTTTTGTAATCAGTTAGCAGTTAACAGTTAACAGTTAACAGTAGATTTTTTGAATCTAATTTTAAAATCCAAAATCCTGTCTAAGGCTATTGTCTCCCTCCGTTAACGGAGCGTATCCGTAGGGACATAATCTAAAATCCAAAATCTGTCTTGGAAACTTTGACGGGAAGAACATCTCCCCGTCAAGTTTCCGCAAAATCTAAAATAGAGTGTGGAGTGGGTATTATATTACTCGCTCTGTTTTTTTGATATTATTCTTTCAAAATTTCAAAAAAAATCGGTAGAACTTGAAAAAGTCCTACCGTAATTTAAAAATGCAATATTAAGAGAATTTTTCTTTACAGAAAAAAGGATAAAATTAAAGCCAGTTTTATTTCCTGTTTCGTATAGCTTGTTTTGTTTATTGTTTGTTTTCTATATATCAGTGATAACCGATAATTTACCTATAGTGCAAGGGGTAAATGCATATCTCATTGAAGCTTCAATAAATAAGATATTTTTTACTGATTATCAAGTTACAAATATTACTGAAATTAGAATTGTTACTCATCCAATGTAACTCTTTAACTAGCAAATTAGATATTTTCACTAGTTATATGATTATTCTGATTAAAATTTTACAAAGATGAATCGCAACCTTACAGTTTCTTGATGCTAATACCTAATATTAGAGGGATAACTTAAAATAGGTTTCAGTGAAATTACTATGGAAGATTAATAATGAACCGAAAGAATAGTAATCCGCAATTAAACGCTGAAAACATGATTCATAATTATAATGATTTCGTTTAGTTCAACCCAAAACTCATCATGGGAGTATTTTAGAAAATGCTAAAACTTCTAACTCCTAATTCCTAATTCCTAACTCCTAACTCCTAACTCCTAACTCCTAACTCCTAACTCCTAACTCCTAACTCTTAACTCCTAACTCCTAATTCCTAACTCTTTTTCCCCCGATACCATTCATACCAAAGTTTACCGCTATAAATTGCGAACCATAACAATATTAAAGCAATTAAACCTCCTGGTGTTGGAGCGCCGAAAGCGAATAACACTAGCGCTACACATAAAGCATCTTGAATAAAGACAAACCACAACGGTAAACCCCGTAACCGGAAGAACCAACCTAGCTGAACTAACTGGAGTACTAAAGCAAATAAACCCCCAGTGATAGCAATTAACCAAGTTGGGAGTTGAGTTGCTGAAACTACAGCTAAACTCATAATTGCACCAATCACCGGAGAAAATAATATTTCGACTATTTGTAATATTCGTTGTCCCATGAGCTTTTTTGAAGCGATAAGCTCAATTACTGACCAAGCAGTCAGCAGACCTAGTAGAAATGGTGAGGAAATATTGGATAAAATAGGCACTTCTGACCAAAGCTCTTGACCTTGCAAAAGTCCGAAAAACAATACCGGAAGGGCTATTCGTATTCCAACTGACGCAGAAGCTGACAGTACAGTTAAGAGTTCTATCATACAGGCACCCAAATAAATGCTGAAAGCAAAAAGTATTGTTTAAGACATTCAGTTACGTATTTAGTTTACCCGGAAAAAATAAATCAATTATCACCCGACCGGTGATAATTGTTTTTTGATTATTGATAAGGATAGGGAATAGTTTTACTCCTATTTTTTTATTCTTTTGCACTTTTTTGTGTTGGAAAAGCCTGAAAAGCTTATAAAATAAGAGTTTTAAAGTTGTTCGGCAGAATCTAGTTAAATTCCTAACTTTTGATAGACTTTATCTAAGTGCTGTAAATGATGTTGGGGGTCGAAGCAGGCTTCTATTTCTGAAGATGAAAGTTTATCTGTGATACGAGAATCTTTTGCAATTAAGTTATGGAAGTTACCATCTTTAGTGTTCCATGCTGTATGAGCGCTTTGTTGAACTATTTGATAAGCTTCTTCGCGATTCATCCCTTTTTCAACTAGGGTTAATAGTACTCTTTGACTGAATACTACTCCACCGTAGCAGTTCATATTTTGCGCCATGTTTTCGGGATATACCAATAAATTCTTAACTAAATTGACTGCTTCTTTCAACATGAAATGAGTCAAAATACAAGAATCGGGGAGAATTACTCTTTCTACGGAACTGTGAGAAATATCTCTTTCGTGCCATAATGCAACGTTTTCTAAAGCTGCAACCGCGTTCCCGCGCACAATTCGCGCCATTCCGGTTAATCTTTCAGAGCGGATAGGGTTACGTTTGTGTGGCATTGCTGAGGAGCCTTTTTGTCCTTTTGAGAAAAATTCTTCTACTTCGAGGACATCGGTTCTTTGTAAATTACGGATTTCTACAGCGAAACGTTCTAGGGATGCGGTTGTTAAAGCCAACTGTTGCAGAAAATCGGCGTGACGGTCTCGCGAAATAACTTGAGTAGAAGCGGTATCGGGTTGAAGTCCGAGTTTTTCACAAGCAAGTGCTTCAACACGGGGTTCGATATTCGCGTAGGTTCCGACAGCACCAGAAATTTGTCCGACTGCGATAGTTTTGCGGAGGGTATGTAAACGCTCTTGGTTGCGGATAACTTCAGCTAACCATCCAGCAAGTTTAAAACCAAAAGTTATGGGTTCAGCGTGGATACCATGGGAACGACCAATCATCACAGTGTAGCGATGTTCCCTAGCTCTTTCACGAATAGCTGCGACTAATTCTTCCTGCTTTTGAATAATTAAATCCAAACTAGCGAGCATTTGCAGCGACAAAGCAGTATCTAAAACATCAGAGCTTGTCATTCCTAAATGAATGTAGCGTCCAGCGTCACCTACATATTCGTTGACGTTGGTTAGGAAAGCAATTACATCATGACGGACTTCAGCTTCAATTTCCAGCACTCGCTTAACATCGAAATTTGCCTTAGCCTTAATTTCTTTGACAGCTTCAGCAGGAATGTAACCTAAATCGGCTTGTGCTTCACAAACTGCAATTTCTACTTGCAGCCAAGTTTGGAATCTGTAAGAATCAGTCCAGATATTGCCCATCTCGGGCAGAGTATAGCGTTCAATCAACGTTCGCGCCACCGAATACAACTAACTTATTGTACAGGTTGTTGGGATTTAGGAGTTAGGAGTTACCAATTACCTATATCTACCAAAAATCGCTCCCCGTCGAATCAAATCATCTTTCATTTGCTGGGAGATTCCGGGATTATTCCCGAAGCAAGTATTTTCAACGTTGGCACCCTGCAAATTAGCACCATCAAGAAGAGCATTTCTGAGATTAGCACTTCTAAGGTCAGCACTAATTAAACAAGTTGTATCAAGGTGAGCGTTACTCAGATTAGCACCTCTGAGGTCAGCACGAATTAAATTTGCACCGCTCAAGTAAGTTTTTAGCAGGTTGGCACCTTTGAGATTGGTATCGGTGAAATCAGCACGAATCAGGTTAGCACCGTTAAGTTTTGCTCGAATCAGGTTTGCGCTACTGATATTGGCATTACTAAGGTCGGCATTAATTAAATTCGCACCTTTGATATTAGCTCCAGTCAAATCGGTGTAGCTCAGGTCTGCATTTGTCAGATTAGCATCATTGAGATTTGCACTATTGAGGTCGGCTCCTTCAAGATTAGTATTGCTGAAATTAACTCCTTCAAGATTGGCTGCTTCTAATTTGGAACCTTCCAAATTTGCATCGCTGAAGTTAGCATTTTCAAGGTTAGTCCCGCTGAGGTCTACATTAATAAGATAGGTGGAACTAAGGTCAACACCAATAAGCTGTTGTTTATCAATTTGCTGATTAACGATTTGCCAAACTATCAGCCATTTATTATCAAGCTTGGTTGTGGAATCAATTATTGTACCTTTGAGATTGGCATAAAGTAGGTTAGCTCCTTCCAAATTAGCTCCTGCAAGATTTGCACCGCTCAGGTCGGAACCGCTTAGGTCAGCATTTCTCAGATTAACTCCTTTCAAGTCAGTTCCAGTCAAGTCTTTTCCAAAAGCACCATTTTCTAAAATATCTTTAACTAAATCCGATTCTTGATTCTCTGGATTTTCTTCGTTATGTTCATTCTTCGTCTCGTCGCTCAAAAAGTAAACGTATTCAATAGGAATTCCCAATACCTCAAGCAATCTCCCTTCTGTAAACAACTCTTGAAGTTTCTCAAGGGATGAAAGCGAACCTTGGATTTTTATGCTTCCTTGTTCTAGACTACTAACCGTTAATCTTGCATCCACAGAAATTTTTTGCAGATGGGTTTGAATTATTCTCAGTCTTACAGGATTAATCTCATGTACGCTACCACTAAGAACAAACACTAACTGCTCTAATCGTATTTTGCTTACATCATCACCGTCATAGTTAAAAGTATTTACTGAATTACCTTGAATATAATCGCTCTCAATAGGTTCGCAGTAATTACCACCATGAGTTTCTAAGCCGTTTTTTTCAGGTAATTTGCTATCCATAATATTTTATACTGAGTTAATATATTTAAGATTGTATTTCAATTTACATATACAACACGCAGGTATCCGGCTTTGTTCACGAAATGATTTGGAAATTCAGTTATCAGTTAGCAGTTATGAAAAAGAAGATAATTGTCTCTGATATTCAGGAAATCTTTTTTATTAATCATGTAGCTATGGTGCGAATGAAACGATTACCTCAAATTATTCTTATATAGCCTAATCTTCGATTATCTCACCAGAAAAACACTACAATCTTGAATAATAATCAAAACTATTAGATAAACCACGATTAATTAAACTTCTGTATTCATATTCCGTTACAGTCCTGTTACCTTTGTTTATATAAACATTTTTATTGACATCATTCTCAATTAGCTCACGAGATTACAGGGGCTGCGGCTGTAATATGCTATTGTTATTCTTAGGGAAGC